>NZ_JBSFJV010000094.1:0-28740 GCF_053598235.1 Kitasatospora sp. NPDC001159 | reverse complement strand
CTCCCCCTCACCCCGGGGGCCGGACAGGGACCACTGGGATGACCCGACAGGGCCCGTGCCCGCGCGATCCGCGTGGCACGGGCCCTCTCGCGGTCACTCCGAGATCTCCGGCTCCACCAGGCCGCCGCTGTCGCGCCCGACGCCATCACCGTCCGCGCCGAGCGCGTGACCATCAACGCCGCGACGACCACGGATCTCAGGGCTTGTGGAGGGTGGAGCCCAGGCGCAGGCCAGCGAGCCGCCGACGAGCCCAGGCAGCAGGCCCAGGAAGAAGCCACCGAAGTTGGCGACCGGCACGGAGAGCAGTGAGAGCAGGATCGCAGCGACCCCGGCGAAGATCCTCACCTCCTGTTGGAGCCAGAGCGTGACACCCAGCGTGATCAGCAGGCTGCCGATGAGGAGTGAGCCCGCGCCCGCAGTGGTGGAGAGCGCCAGGCCGAGACCGCCCAGGCTGAGGTGGGTGCAGGGGAAGGGGAAGTAGAGGATCGGCAGGCCGCCGCCGAACGTCAGCAGGCCGGCCCAGAAGGGGCGGGTGCCGCGCCAGAGCCGGAACTCCCGCCGGGCGGCGGCGACCGCCTCGCGCGGCCGGGGCCACGGGGCCGTGGTTCTGTTCCACACGTGGCAACTCCCTGGTCGGTCAGTGGGGTTGAGACGGGTCATCGGGGTGCCGGGCCGGCTGGTCAGAAGCACTCGTCCCGGCCGTGCACGAGCGACACGCCCAGCCCGGGGACATCGAAGCTGCTGGCCGCCACCGCGACCGCAGTTACCCGCACGCCGGTCAGGTTGATCGAACTTGCCTGCTGTGCCAGGCTGTTGGGGTTGAAGAAGCGCGAGTCCCGATCGCCCCGGCTGATTTCGCCTTTGGTGAGCGCTCCGGCGGCGACCCCGATGTCGAGGTGATGGGCGCTCGACTGGTCGGCCGCCAAGTGCTTCGCATCGATGAAGAACCCCTTCGCGGTGGCCGCCCGCTTGTCACCGGTGAGCCGCAGCGTGAAGGGGCCGAGCACCGGGATCGGGAAGACGGCGGACTGGCAGAGCCCGCGGATCGTGGCGGACTCGAACCCCGTCACCATGACCGGCACCGGGTCGTGCTCGCGAGTGAGGTCCACCGTGCCGTAAAGGCTGAAGCCTTGACCATCGAGCTCGTCGGCGGAGAGCTTGAACTCCTCCCCGGAGATGAGGAACGACGCGGCGAGCGCGTTCTGGGCCACCCCGGCCACGAGGGCCGCGGTGGCCGCGAGACCTGGCAGCAGGATGACGGCGAAGCGCTTCCAGCGGGTCCTGCCGAAGCGTTGCGACATGCCGCCCCTCTCTGACGTGGACCATGGCTCCCGGGCGCCCGCTGACCGGCCGGGACCGGGCGCACGGGACACCACACCGACTGCCCGAGATCGAAAAGACCGACCACAGCCGATCATGCGATGCGGGAAATGGCTCCGCAAACCATTCGCGACCACGTTGACGACCATGTCGCTGCACATCACTCCAGCAGCCCATCGGCCAGGGCACAGGGGGCGCGAACGCTCGGTCACGGTCCAGTACGTCCGCGGGGCGGGCGGACCTGCCGTGGCGCGGACGACCAGGCCACGGCAGGCCCGCCTCTCCATGCCCCCATGGGGTGGTATAGCGCGGTTGACACCCGCAGCACGGCAGCTCGCCGCACGCGACCTCTCACTTTGAGTCAACCAAAGATTTGACATTATTTTACTTAAAAAATCACTAGACTGCTGGCAGTTTTTTAAATCTTCAATTTTTCCCGGATTTCGCTTGCCGATCCCCTCCGCTCGGATTGACGATGGTTTGAGGGGGAATCGTAGGAAGGTTTGATCATGGGACTCGTCGGAAACCTCCGTAGCCTCGGCAGGTTTAACAACGGTGACGGCCGTGGCGGCGACTACGGCCATGGCGACGACTTCGGCCGCGGTGACGACTTCCGCCGCGGCGGCTTCGACCGCGACGACTTCGACCACGACGACTTCGGCCGTGGCGGCCGTGGTGGCCATGGCGACTGGGGCAACTGGGGCGGCGGCTACTGCGGTCACTGACGTCCGCAGTAGCTGAACGCTTTTGATCCCTTGCGAGAGCAGGCCGGGCATGTTTCGTGCCCGGCCTGTAGATCGCCCGACCGGTCCGTCCGGCCGCGCGCCACCCAGAGGGGTACCAGGCTCGGAGCGGGATTGCGCGGGGTGACCGGTGCCGGCAGCAAGCGGGAAGACCGTGAGATGACGCGAAAACGGACCCTTCGAGGGGCTCTGCGAGGGCTGCTCGTCGTCGAGAGCTCCGACGCCCTGGTCCCCGCCGCACCGCCGGTCCCGCTCCGGGAGGTCTTCCGGCGCTTCTGGCCCTACACCAAGGGCGGCCGCCACTGGCTGGTGGTGCTGCTGCTCCTGGTCGCGGTGGGCCCGGTGATCGAGGCGGCTGAGATCTGGCTGTTCAAGATCGTGATCGACGACATGCTCATCCCGCACAGACTGAGTCTGTTCCTGCCGGTCGCCCTCGCCTACGCCGGGCTCACCCTGCTCTCCGGAATGCTGAGCTTCGCCGGCCAGGTGACCTCCACCTGGGTCAGCGAGCGCTTCCTGCTCATCCTGCGATCGGACGTGTTCCGGCACGTCCAGGGCCTGTCACTGGGCTTCTTCGAGCGGCGGCAGCTCGGCGACGTGTTGTCCCGGGTGACCGGTGACGTCGACGCCGTCGAGACCTTCCTGCTCTCCGGGATCGTCACCGCGATCGGCCAGCTGGCGCGGCTGGGCATCTTCGTCGGTCTCCTGCTGGCGCTGAGCTGGGACCTGACGCTGACCGCACTGGTCGCCACGCCGCTGTTCTTCCTCACCGCCCGCCGCTTCGCCAAGCTGATCCAGGCGGCCTCGCGCGAACGCCGCCGGCGCGGCGGTTCGATCAGCGCGGTCACCGAGGAGTCGCTCGGCAACATCGCACTCGTCCAGGCGTACAACCGCCAGGACTGGGAGCACGCCAGGTTTCAGCGCGAGAGCGTCGGCCGGTACCACGCCGCGATGGCCTCGACCCGGATCGGAGCGCTCTACGGACCGACGGTCGAGTTCATCGAGCTGCTCGGCGGCCTGGCGGTGATGGGCCTCGGGACCTGGGAGCTGGTCCGTGGCCAGCTCACCCTCGGCGGCCTGATGGTCTTTCTCGCACTGCTGAGCCAGCTCTACAGCCCGATCCGGAGCATGTCCGGGCTCGGCAACGCCTTCTACAGCGCTTCCGCCGCCGCCGAGCGGATCATCGAACTGCTCGACCAGCGCCCGCAGGTCGCCGCCCCCCCGACCCCGCGAGCGATCGGCCGGGCCCACGGCGGGATCGAGTTCGACGACGTGACCTTCAGCTACCCGGAGGCGGCAACGCACGCGCTGTCCGGGGTGTCCTTCAAGGTGGCGCCGGGGAAGACGCTGGCCCTGGTCGGTGCCAGCGGCGCGGGGAAGTCCACCGTCGCCAAGCTGCTGCTCCGCTTCTACGACCCGACCGCCGGCGCGGTCCGGCTCGACGGTGTCGATCTGCGCGAGCTGTCGCTCACCGAGCTGCGCGAGAACGTCGCCGTGGTCCTGCAGGAGACCCTGGTCTTCCACGGCACCGTCCGGGAGAACATCGCGTACGGGCGCCCGGACGCGACCGAGGCCGAGATCCTGGCGGCCGCCAGGGCTGCGGACGCCCACGGGTTCGTCAGCCTGCTGCCCGACGGCTACGACACCGTGGTCGGCCAGCGCGGGCGGCTTCTCTCCGGCGGCCAGCGCCAGCGTCTGGCCATCGCCCGTGCGATGATCCGGGACGCACCCGTCCTCGTCCTGGACGAACCCACCACTGGCCTGGACGCCGAGTCGGCCCGGCGGATCATGGGCCCGCTGCGCGTGCTGATGGCCGGCCGCACGACGATCATCATCTCGCACAACCTTCTCACGGTCCGCGACGCCGACCAGATCGTCCTGCTCGAACAGGGCCTGCTCGCCGCCCACGGCACCCATGAGGAACTCCTCGCCCGCAGCCCCGCCTACGCCGGCCTCCACCGGCTCCACCACCCACGGGCCGAGTCGGTGAAGATCATCCCCTGAGCCCCTGGCCCACCGCGTCGACGGCCGCGCCACGCACCGACGGGGCGGGCGGCAACAGCTCTCGGCACGGCGCTCGGCGCCGTGGGGCCTTGCGGTCCACCGGAAGAGAGTCGGTGCGACAGCACGTCACGGGTGCTGCGGGCGCCATTCGAAGAGCAGGATGGTCGCGTCGTCCCGCAGGCGGTTTCGCTGCTGGTCGAGGATGGCGTGGATGAGCAGCCGCAGCACCTCGGCCGGGCGCTGGCCGGCGGCCGAGGAGCGGATGATGAAGTCGGTGAACTGGTCGAGGCCGAACTCCGCACCGTCCGTGTCGCGTGCCTCCACGACGCCGTCGGTGTAGAGCAGGACGCGGTCGCCCGGTTCCAGTGTCGTCTCGTGGACCTGCCGGACTTCCGGAGTGAGGTGGCCGGCCAGACCGATCGGGGGCTGCGGGGGGCTGTCCAGCACTCCGTGAAGCACCCGCTCCGCACGGATCAGCAGCGGCGGTGGGTGACCGCAGTTGACCCAGTGCAGCACCCCGGTCTCCGCGTCGAGCTGGCACAGCACGCCGGTGCAGAAATGGTCGGGCAGCCACCGGGCGAGCGCCTGGTCGACGGAGCCGACGACGTCGCCCGGGGCGCCGCCGGCGCGGCGGGCGTTGCGCGCCGCCGCCATGGCGACCGACGTGGTCAGGCCGGAGGTCAGATCGTGACCCATGGAGTCGAGGATCATGGTGTGCAGCACGTTCTTGACCACCGAGTGGTCGAAGGCGTCGCCGGCGACTTCGTACGCCGGTTCCAGGACCGCGGTCGAGACGCACCGGCTGCTGCCGACGGTGTGGGGCGGCAGGAAGGCCCGCAGCATCTCGGCGGGCAACCCCATGGTCGCGGTGCGGGCGAGGGAGGCGAGCCAGTCGCTGTAGGTGCGCTTGGAGGTGATCAGCATGCCGAACAGATGGGCCAGCATCCGGCTGCGGCGCATCCGCACCCCGTCGAGTGCGGCGGTCCGCACCGCCAGCACGCCCAGCCGCTCCGCACCGTCGACCAGCGGCATCCAGACGATCACGCCGCCGCCGTCGACTGTCACCTGCGGGGAGACCCTGCGGTACGCCCAGCCGGCCGGCGAGCGGTCCACCGGCAGTGGCTCCAAGGCCTCGTCGAGTGGGACGAGCAGCCGTTGTTGCAGGTCGACGAGGTAGACCAGCGCGGTGTCCAGGCCGAGGGCCGCGGCGCACCGGTTCGCCAGGGCGGGCAGTTCGACCGGCAAGGCCGTCTGCGCCTCGATGATCAGTTCTTCCAGCCGATTCTCGTCGACGGCGGTGTCGGGACCGGCGGACGCGTGCGGTGGGTCCGACACGGGGATCACCCCTTCCGTGCCCCAGTCTCACACCGATCCCGGCCACTCTCACGTCAGGCACGATCGTGCCGGGTGCGGCCGCGGCGACACCCGGCCGAGACGGCATCGGCCCCCGGTGCGCGCACCGATCACCACGGCCCCCGGCGCGATGGTGGCTCCGATGACCTGGGCCCGGTGCCGCACACCATGCACCGCAAGTGACGCGGCACCGGCCCGGGAGCGCGCATCAGCGAGCCGTACCCGGCAGCGCGCTGCCGACGCGCTCGCGGACGGCCTCGGCCGCTGCCCACTGGTCCGGGCTCAGGCTTGCCAGGGCGGCCGGGAAGACCCCGTCCTGTTCCTTGAGGATGTGTTCCCGCAGGAGCCCGAGGACGTCCAGCAGTCGCTGCGGCCAGGTCGGATCAGGGGGGAGAACGGCTGCGGCTTCGCCGAGGACGGCTTCGATCCGCCGGTGTTCGGCCTCCAGGACGGCTATGTGGTCCGGGAACTCCCCTGCCAGGGCGGGGAACAGACCGTGTTCCTCGACTTCGGTGTGGGGGCCGAGGATCGCGGTGATCCGCCGAGCGGCCTCGGCCATCCGGGACACGTCACCGTCGCGATGGGCGGCTCGGACGGCGCCGATCAGGTTGACCACCGCTTCGTGTTCGTCGGTCAGTTCCCGGATGGTGGCCAGGGACTGGCATCCGCAGTACTCGCACATCTTGCCGGTACTCCTCTTCGTTCTCAGGCGCGGGCCGCCCGGCCCACCCGGACGACGGTGAAGGCCAGGGCAGCGGCGGCGACGACGGTCAGCGCGGCCAGGCCGGCCGCGTAGGTCTGGTACGCGCCGTAGAGCGCGCCCATCAGCAGTGGCGGGACGAACCCGCCGAGGCCGCCGGCCGCCCCGACGACGCCGGTGATCGATCCGACCTTGTTCGCCGGCGCGAGCAGCGCGACCAGGGCGAAGGTCGCGCCGCTGCCTGCGCCGAGGGCGGCGGCCATGGCGAGGAAGGCCACGGTGCCCCCCGGCGCCAGCGCCGGGGTGGCGCTCTGGACCAGGGCGCCGAGCGCGACCACGGCGAGAGAGCCGCTCAGGACCCGGGCGGGGCCGAACCGGTCCGACAGCCAGCCGCCGGCCGGGCGCATCAGCACCGCCAGCAGCACGAACCCGGCCATCCGGTTCGCCGCGTCGGCCTGCGGGAGCCCGTAGGCGGTCTTCAGGTAGGTGGGGAGGTAGACGGAGAAGGCGACGTAGCCGCCGAACACGACCGCGTACAGCGCCGAGGCCTGCCAGGTGACGTTCAACCGGAACGTGGCGCGCAACCTCCGGGCCAGCGGCTCGGCGGGCACCTGGCGCCCGGGGGCGTCCCGCAGCAGCAGGAACGCCACGACCGCGTAGACGGCCAGCACGATCGCGGTGATCACGAACGGGGCCGCGAGGCCGTGCGCCTTGACCAGCTTCACCGTGGTCAGCGCGCTGATCGCGGTACCGCCCATACCCGCGCCGAAGACGCCGATCGCCATGCCGCGCCGCTCCGGCGGGAACCAGGCGTTGACGAAGGGCACGCCGACCGCGAAGGAGGTGCCACCGATGCCCAGGAAAAAGCCGCCGATCAGCAGCGCGGTGAAGGAGGAGTGCCCGGCGAGGCCGAGGTACAGCACCGGGACGATGGTGGCCGCGGACACCAGCGGCATCATGACGCGCCCGCCGTAGCGGTCCGTGAACGCGCCCACGGGGATCCGCCCCAGGGAGCCGACGATCACCGGGACCGCGACGAGCAGCGAGACCTGGAACGAGCCGAGGCCGAGGGAGTCCTTGAACCGGGTGCCCAGCGGGCTGAGCAGCGCCCAGGCCCAGAAGTTGAGGGCGAAGCCGAGGGTGGCGAGGGTCAGCATCAGCGCCCGTTGCCCGGAGGACGGCGGGCGCGCCGCGTCCGACGGCGCGGCCGCTCCGTCCGGGCCCTGCGCTCTGTCCGGGGTCTGTTCGATGCTCATGGTGGGGTGCCAACTTCCTTAAGGCTGAATCGTTCTGGTGGACAGTCGGGGATGGTGAGGATCAGGTGGCGGGTAGCGCGGTGGCGAGGAGGACGACTCCGAGCGATCCGACCAGTGAGGTGACGGCGAGTGCGCGGGCGAGTTCGGCGCGGCCCTTGGCGTGGGCCCAGCCGTGTGCGGCGGCGGCGAGCATCACCAGCACGAACAGGCCGAGCTTGGCCGCGAGGGTCCGCCCGTAGCCGGGCTCGGTCAGGGAGGCCCAGGTGACGCCGTGGTGTGCGGCCATCCCCAGTCCGGTGCCGAGCTGCAGCGGCAGGAACAGCGCTCCGGTGAGGAGGCCGAAGCGGCGGCCCACGTCGGCGGCGAGCCCGGCCGCGGTGTCCGGGGGAAGCCTGCGGCGGGCCAGTGGAAGGATCACCGCCGACAGGGCCAGCTGGCCTCCGACCCACAGCACGGCGCCGCACACGTGGAGGAACCGGATCAGGGGCCACAGCCCGATGCCGCTCATCACTTCACCTCCACGAGGCCGCGCGCCCCGGACTCGGCGTGACGCATGTCGTGGTCGATGAAGGCGTAGTGACCGGCCTGGGGGAAGGTCGTCTCGACGAAACCGCCCTGGGCGGGGGCCAGGTCGAGCACCTGCGATCCGCCGGGGGAGGACGGTGTGAGCAGGTAGCCGCCCTCCTTGAAGACGGTGTCGAAGACCGTGCCGACGATGTGGAAGGCGATTCCGTCACCGGGTCCGGCGGCGACCACCCAGAACCGGACCCGTTCGCCGGCCCGGGCCGTCAGCGGTGCCTTGGCGTACTGGGCGGCGACGCCGTTGAACGCCCAGGCGTCCGGGGTGCCAGCCTGCATCTTGGCCACCTGGGCCGTGCTGCCCGGCTCGCCCAGGTACAGCTCGGAGGAGACCAGCGCGTACTCCTGGTCGACCTTGGCCAGGCCCGGCGGGTCGATGATGACGGCGCCGTACATGCCGTTGCCCATGTGCTGGAGCATCGGCACGGCGCTGCAGTGGTAGAGCCAGGCGCCGGCCCGCTGCGCGGTGAACCGGTAGACCAGCCGCTCGCCCGGTCCGATCGTGCGCATCGGCCCGTCCGGGGCGAGGGCGCTGGCGTGGAAGTCGATGCCGTGGCCCATGTCGTCGTCGTTGACCAGGGTCACCTCGAAGGTGTCCCCGACCCTGCCGCGCAACGTCGGCCCGGGGGCGGTGCCGCCGAAGGTCCACATCTTCTGGGTCACCCCCGGGGCGACCTCGGTCTCGGCGTCCTTCGCGTGCAGTTCGATCCTGTGCACGGACTCGGCCGACGCAGCGGGCAGCGCGGCCGGGTACGGCTGCCAGCCGGACGAGAAGTCGGCCGCGGGATTCAGGCCGCCCGAGGTGCCGGCGGCGTGCTCCGTGGTGCTGGCGGCGTGCTCCGTCCCTCCGGCGGGCGCGACGACGATGGCCAGGGTCATCCCGGCGGCGCGGTGGCCCGGCACCGAGCACCAGGCCTGGCGGTCGGCGGTGATCGGCCCGAGGTCGAGCGTGCGACTGTCGCCCTTGCCGAGCATCGGGGTCGCAGGACCGTCCTGGACCGTGAGGTTGTGGCGCTCGCTGTCGCGGTTGGTGACGACCAGCCGCAGAGCCGTGCCGGGCTCGACCGTGATCCGGTTCGGGCTGATCCGCATGTCCGCGAGCGACACGGCCACGGTCCGGGTGCCCGTGGCGGGAGCCGGCGGGCTGGATCCGGTCCGCCCGGTCGCTCCCGTGCCGCTGCCCGCCACCAGCACGGCTCCCAGGGTGAGCGCGGTTCCGGCGGCCGTACCCAGCAACAGCGTCCGGTGGGAGGCCCAGGACCGCGGTGCCGAGTCGTCGGCGATCCTTAGGCCCAGCGCCGGTACCACGAGCAGGAGGAACGCGAGACCAGCCGCCGCTGCCAGCATCGCGCCCGCCGTGGCAGCCGGGTGCGGCAGCGGTAGTGCCAGCAGCGGCACGGCGAGGTTGAGCGCGACCAGCCGGGGAGGCCAGGCGAGGGAGAGCGTGCCCGTCAGATCCGCGCGTTCCCGCGATCCGCGGCTGAGGACCACCGGCAGCAGGTACGTCAGAGCTCCGAGCAGGGCCTGTCCGGCGAAACCGAGGAGCAGCACCGGGACGAGGGGCTCGATGTCGTCGTACACGGCCGTCAGGGGCCGGGTGAGCAACAGCCCCAGGTCGGCCAGCAGGGCCACCAACAGCCAGCCGAGGGCGGCGGCCAGCATCCAGGCGGCCGCCCGGGAGACCGGTGCCCGGCGGCGCAGCGTACGGACGAAGAGGCCCGCGGCGACCGCGATCCCGGCGGCGTACGAGGCGACACCCGCCGCAGCCGGCCAGCGCGCCCCGGCCAGCAGCCCACCGGCCGCCACCAGCAGGCCGCAGCCGGTCAGCCAGAGGACCCGGCGCGCCACGCGGCCGGTGCGCTCCCGCATCTGCACGCCCAACACGGTGGGCCAGAGCATGAAGAGGGTGCCCACCACCGGCAGCCCGATCCAGCCGAGCAGCATCACGTGGACGTGCGCGAGCCGCAGGCCCGCGTGCCACCGGTGGCCGACCGGGCCGCTCGCCAGCAGCCAGCCCAGCACCGTGCCGGTGATCAGGGCCACCGCGGCCACCCGGTAGTACGGGACGACCGGCTTCAGCCGCCCGCCCAGTGCGCCGCGCCCCAACCGGATCAGCGTCACCAGATGGGCGCCGACCGCCGCGATGAACATCAGGCAGGCGGAACTCGTGACTACCGGCAGATCCGCCCGGATGCCCGTGAGCACGCCGACCACGGCCACATTGGCGAGTGCGAGGCGGGCGTCGCTCCACCGCTCATCGGGCAGCCGGGTGTGCAGCAGGGCGACGGTGAAGTGCTCGCTCCAGAGCAGGACGGCGGTGGTGACCGCGCCCAGCAGGAACAGGTGCACGGCCAGCCAGCGCGCCACCGGCAACGTGTGTTCGCCGGTGGCTGCCAGCAGGGCCAGGCCCAGCCAGGCCGCCACGACAAGATGGGCGCGCCCGTGCCGGGTCCGCATCCGGGAACCCGCTCGCCGGGGTCTGCGGGGGCCCTGGCCTTCCGAAGTGCCGGGCTCGTTCGGTGTGTTGCTCACGATGCTCCTCGCGACCCGGCCGGAGCGTCGGCGGCGGCGGGCGGTAGGAGCGCCGCCAGTTCGCGCTGATAGGGGAAGGACCCCGGCTGGTAGCCGCACCACGGTTCTTCCGCGTACGGATCGCCGGTGAGGCCGTAGGCACGCGACCGGGAGCCGCCGCAGACCCGGCGGAACTCGCACCGGCCGCAGCGCCCGCCGAGCCGGTCTGCGTTCCGCAGGCCGGTGAAGAGCTCGGAGGTGCGGTAGATCTCGGGCAGCGGCCGCTCCCGCACGCTGCCCGCGGCGAGCGGCAGGAACCCGCTGGGGTGCACCGTGCCGGTATGGGAGACGAACACGAATCCGCGGCCGGCGTTGACGTCCAGCGGCGGTCGCCGGGCCCGGCGCTGCGCAGTGTCCAGTCCCAGCTCGGCGACGCGCTCACGCAGCCTGCGGTACAGCGGCCCGAGCCCGAGTGCCGCGACGTGGTCGTCGCCGGCGTCCGCCAGCAGCTGTCGTTGCAGCATGACGCGGCGGAAGTGGTGTGCCTCGGTGGTCTTGGCGGGCACCGTGAGGCCGATGTCGTACACGAGGTTGAGGACGTCCTCGACCTCACCGGGGGTCAGGGTCGCCAGCTCCCGGCCGCGTCCGACGGGTACCAGGAAGAAGGCGCTCCACAGCGTCGCGCCGTATTCGTGGACGACCCGGACGATATCGGGCAGGTCGACCAGGTTGTGCCGGGTGACGGTGGTGTTGATCTGGACCTTCAGGCCGAGCTGCCGGGCGCCGCGCCAGGCGTCAAGCGTCCAGCGGTAGACGCCCGGCACGCCCCGGAAGCCGTCGTGCAGCTCTGCGGTGGAGCCGTCGAGGCTCAGCGAGAGCCCGACCGCGCCGGCGTCGCGCACCGCTCGCAGGCTGTCCGCGGTGAGGGTGGGGGTACCGGAGGGGGAGACGGCTACCCGGACGCCCGTCCGGGTGCCGTAACCGATCAGTTCCAGCAGGTCGGGGCGTTGGAACGGGTCGCCCCCGGTGATCACGAAGAGCGGCGCGGGGTGCCCGAATGCCGCCACCTGGCGCAGCAGGTCCTTGGCGGCGCGGGTGTCCAGCTCGCGCGGGTCGCGGTCCGGGATGGCCTCGGCGCGGCAGTGCCGGCAGGCCAGCGGGCAGGCCCGGGTGGATTCCCAGATCACGATGAACGGTTTGTCCGTCACGTCCTGATGCTGCAGGCGGACGGCGCGGGCGCTCATCGCACGTTCGGTGCGGTCGGACACGCTGATACCTCCGGTTCGCTCAGGCATCAGCCTGCTGTGCCCGGGAGGTTCCGAGACCCCGCCGATGGTCCTGGCCCCGGGTACCGGAGGCCCTCATTCCGACAGGCGGAACCGGGCCTGCCTGCGGGGAGGTCAGGGACCTTCGGCCCCCGCGCGCGTCGGTGGCCGCTGCCTACCGTTTCGGCCCATGGAGCACGACAAGACGGCGGGTGGGAGCGGTCCCCGCAACGAAGAGAGATGGCCGCTGGCGGCGAGACGTCTGCTGACGCGCCGCGAGGTGTCGGCCGACGGTCGGGCGGTGTTCGGCACCGGCGGCACCGAGTGGGAGGGCTTCTACCGGGACCGCTGGTCCCACGACAAGGTGGTGCGGTCCACCCACGGGGTGAACTGCACGGGCTCGTGCTCCTGGATGGTGTACGTCAAGGAGGGGATCATCACCTGGGAGCACCAGGCGACCGACTACCCGTCCATCGGCACCGACTGCCCGGAGTACGAGCCGCGCGGCTGCCCGCGCGGAGCCTCGTTCTCCTGGTACACCTACTCGCCCAGCCGGGTGCGCTACCCGTACGTACGCGGCAAGCTGCTCAAGCTGTGGCGCGAGGCCCGCCGCCGGCTGGGCGACCCGGTGGCGGCGTGGGCCGAGATCACCGGCGACCCGGCCAAGGCACGGGCGTACAAGTCGGCGCGCGGCAAGGGCGGCCTGGTGCGCGCGGACTGGGACGAGGTGACCGAGCTCATCGCCGCCGCCCACGTGCACACCATCCGGGCGTACGGCCCCGACCGGGTGGCCGGCTTCTCGCCGATCCCGGCGATGTCGATGGCCTCCTTCGCGGCCGGCACGCGGTTCATGTCGCTGATCGGCGGCACCCTGCTGTCGTTCTACGACTGGTACGCCGACCTGCCGATCGCCTCGCCCCAGGTCTTCGGCGACCAGACGGACGTGCCGGAGTCCGCCGACTGGTGGAACACCGGCTACCTGGTGATGTGGGGGTCCAACATCCCGGTCACCCGGACGCCGGACGCTCACTTCCTGACCGAGGTGCGCTACAACGGCACCAAGGTGGTCGCGGTCAGCCCGGACTACGCGGACAACGTGAAGTTCGCCGACGAGTGGCTCTCCCCGCATCCGGGCTCCGACGGCGCCCTGGCGATGGCCATGGGCCACGTCATCCTGCGCGAGTTCCTGGTCGACCGGCAGACTCCGTACTTCATCGACTACCTGCGCCGGTTCACCGACGCGCCGTTCCTGGTCACCCTGCGCGAGCACGGTGAGCAGCTGGTGCCGGACCGCTTCCTGACCGCCGCCGACCTCGGCCAGGGCGGCGAGCACGCGGAGTTCAAGACCGTCCTGCTGGACGCCGGCAGCGGCGAGCCCGTCGTGCCCAACGGCTCACTCGGCTTCCGCTGGGGCGAGCAGGGCGAGGGCCGCTGGAACCTGGAACTGGGCGACACCGTCCCCGAACTCAGCCTGCTGGACCGGGCCGAGGACACCGTCGCCGTCGCGTTGCCGCGCTTCGACGAGGGCGCCACCGAGGGTGGCTCGGTGATGGTGCGCGGCGTCCCGGTGCGAAGACTCGGCGGGCGCCTGGTGACCACCGTCTTCGACCTGATGCTCGCGCAGTACGGCGTGCGGCGCCCCGGACTTCCGGGCAGCTGGCCGACCTCCTACGAGGACCCCGCGGAGCCGTACACCCCCGCCTGGCAGGAGACGATCACCTCCGTCCCGGCTGCCCAAGCCGCCCGGATAGCGCGGGAGTTCGCCCGCAACGCCGAGCGCACCAACGGCCGCTCGATGATCGCGATGGGCGCGGGCACCAACCACTGGTTCCACTCCGACACCATCTACCGGGCCTTCCTGGCGCTCACCACGATGACCGGCTGCCAGGGCGTCAACGGCGGCGGCTGGGCGCACTACGTCGGCCAGGAGAAGGTCCGCCCGCTCACCGGCTTCCAGCACCTGGCGTTCGCCTTCGACTGGCAGCGGCCCACCCGGCACATGGCGGGCACCTCGTACTGGTACCTCAACACCGACCAGTGGCGCTACGAGGCATTCGGGCCGGAGGAGTTGGCGTCCCCGCTGGGCGAGGGCAAGTTCGCGGGCAAGGCGTTCGCCGACTGCCTGGCCCAGGCCATCCGGCTCGGCTGGACCCCGGGCCACCCCGGCTTCAACCGCAACCCCCTGGACCTCGCCGACGAGGCGGGCGCCGCGAACCGCCCGGTCGACGACCACATCATCGACGAACTCCGGTCCGGCCGACTGAAGTTCGCCGCCGAGGACCCGGACGACCCGGCCAACTTCCCCCGGGTGCTGACCGTCTGGCGGGCGAACCTGCTCGGCTCCTCCGGCAAGGGCAACGAGTACTTCCTGCGCCACCTGCTCGGCGCCGACAGTGCCGTACGGTCCGCCGAGGCCCCGCCGGAGGCCCGACCGAAGGACGTCGTGTGGCACGAGGAGGCGCCCGAGGGGAAGCTCGACCTGCTGGTCGACGTGGACTTCCGGATGACCTCCACCGGCCTGTTCGCCGACGTGGTGCTGCCCGCCGCCACCTGGTACGAGAAGGACGACCTGTCCAGCACGGACATGCACCCCTTCGTGCACGCCTTCACCCCGGCCATCGCCCCGCCCTGGCAGGCCCGCACCGACTACGACACCTTCCTCGCCATCGCCGACCGGTTCAGCGAACTGGCCGCCGAGCACCTCGGGAAGCGCACCGACGTGCTGCCCGTGCCGCTCCAGCACGACACCCCCGACGAACTCGCCCAGCCCGGCGGCGTCGTCCGCGACTGGAAGGCCGGCGAGTGCGAGCCCGTGCCCGGCCGCACCATGCCGAGGCTGGTCACCATCGAGCGGGACTACGCCGCCGTCGCCCAGAAGATGCGCGCCATCGGCCCGCTGCTGGACACCCTCGGCACCACCACCAAGGGCGTCACCGTCCACCCCGACCGGGAGCTCGACGACCTACGCCACCGCAACGGCACCGTCGCCAAGGGCGTCGGCGCCGGGCGGCCCTCCCTGGCCGATGCCGAGTCCATGTGCGAGGCCATCCTCGCCCTCTCCGGCACCACCAACGGCCGACTCGCCACGGCCGGCTTCCGGGAACTGGAGAAGCGCACCGGAACCCCGCTCGCCGACCTGGCCGCCGAGCGCGAGGCCGAACGGATCACCTTCGCCGACACCCGCACCCAGCCCCGCGCCGTGATGACCTCCTACGAGTGGTCCGGCAGCGAGACCGGCGGGCGCCGCTACTCGCCGTTCGTCATCAACGTCGAGCACCGCAAGCCCTGGCACACCCTCACCGGACGCCAGCACTTCTTCGTCGACCACGACTGGATGGCCGAACTCGGCGAGCAACTGCCGGTCTTCCGACCTCCGTTGGACGCCCGCCGCCACTACGGCGACGAGCACCTGCACGACGGCGACCGGGCCGAGGTGACGGTCCGCTACCTCACCCCGCACTCCAAGTGGTCCATCCACTCCGAGTACCAGGACAACGCGTACATGCTGGCGCTCTCCCGGGGCGGCCCCGTGATCTGGATGAGCACCGCGGACGCCGAGAAGATCGGCGTCAAGGACAACGAGTGGATCGAGGCCTACAACCGCAACGGCGTGGTGGCCGCCCGCGCGGTGGTCACCCACCGGATGCCCGAAGGCACCGTGTACATGTACCACGCCAAGGATCGCACGGTGAACGTGCCGAAGACCGAGGTCAGCGGAAAGCGCGGCGGCATCCACAACTCGCTCACCCGGCTGCTGCTGAAGCCCACCCACCTGGCGGGCGGCTACGCCCAGTTCACCTACGCCTTCAACTACTACGGCCCCACCGGCAACCAGCGCGACGAGGTCACCGTGATCCGGCGCCGATCCCAGGAGGTGGAGTACTGATGAGAGTGCTCGCGCAGATCGCCATGGTGATGAACCTCGACAAGTGCATCGGGTGCCACACCTGCTCCGTCACCTGCAAGCAGACCTGGACCAACCGGACCGGCGTCGAGTACGCCTGGTTCAACAACGTGGAGACCAAGCCCGGCGTGGGCTATCCCCGCCGCTACGAGGACCAGGACCACTGGAAGGGCGGCTGGACGCTCGACAAGCGCGGCCGCCTGGTGCTGCGCTCCGGCAGCCGGGGCAAGCGGCTGCTCTCGCTGTTCGCCAACCCGGACCTGCCCGGCATCGAGGACTACTACGAGCCGGTCACCTACGACTACGACACCCTGGTCAGCGCCCCCGTCGGGCAGGACGTCCCGGTGGCCCGCCCGCGCTCGGTGCTCACCGGCGAGCCCACGGCCATCACCTGGGGCGCCAACTGGGAGGACAGCCTGGGCGGCACGCCCGAACACGGCTCGGGGGACCCCAACCTGCGCGGCGGCCTCGCCGAGAAGGTCAGGTTCGAGTTCGAGCAGACCTTCCTGTTCCACCTGCCCCGGCTGTGCGAGCACTGCCTCAACCCGGCCTGCGTGTCCGCCTGCCCGTCCGGCGCGATGTACAAGCGCGTCGAGGACGGCATCGTCCTGGTCGACCAGGACCGTTGCCGCGGCTGGCGGATGTGCGTCACCGCCTGCCCGTACAAGAAGGTGTACGTCAACCACGCCACCGGCAAGGCCGAGAAGTGCACCTTCTGCTTCCCGCGGATCGAGGCCGGCCAGCCCACCGTGTGCTCGGAGACCTGCGTCGGCCGGCTGCGCTACCTCGGTCTGGTGCTATACGACGCCGACCGGGTCAGCGAGGCCGCGGCCGTCCCGGACGAGCGGGACCTGCTCGACGCCCAGCGCAGCGTCTTCCTCGACCCGCAGGACCCCGAAGTGGTGGCCGCGGCACGGGCCTCCGGCATCCCCGAGGACTGGATCGACGCCGCCCGCCGCTCGCCCGTCCATGCCCTGATCTCCCGGTACAAGGTCGCCCTGCCACTCCACCCGGAGTACCGCACGATGCCGATGGTCTGGTACGTCCCGCCGCTCTCCCCGGTGCTCGACGCGGTCGGCGAGGCCGGCGGCGACGCCGACGACCCCGACCACGTGTTCGCCGCCGTCACCCGGCTGCGGATCCCGCTGGAGTACCTGGCCAATCTCTTCACCGCCGGTGACACCGACGCCGTCGCCGGCGTGCTGATGAAGCTCACCGCGCTCCGCAGCCACATGCGCCGCCGCTCCCTCGAAGAGCCGGTCGACGAGGCCCTGCTCGACGCTGTCTCCCTCACCCCCGAGGACGCCGAGTCACTGCACCGGCTGCTCGCCGTCGCCAAGTACCACGACCGCTACGTCGTCCCCGCCGCGCACAAGGAGGACGCCGCCGCCCTCAGCGGGCTGGAGAACCGCTGCCCGGTCGAGGCCTCAGACGGCCGGCCGACCGGCGGCGGAAAGGTGATGCTCGGCCTTCCCACCCCGCGCCGCACGACGGGAGGCCGGGCATGAACGCGCCGCGCACCCGCGTCCCAGCCCGTCCGGGCCGCACGCCCCAGCAGTCCGAGCAGCGCGAGCTCCTCCTGCGCCTGCTCTCGCTGCTGCTGCAGTACCCGGACGCCGAACTGGCCGCCGCACGGCCGGTGTTGGCCACCATCGTCGCGGATCTGGAGCCGTCGCCAGCCGCCGCCGAACTCGCCGCCTTCACCGCCTGGTGCGCCGAGCAACCCCCGGACGCCCTTGAGCGCCACTACGTCGAGGTCTTCGACCTGCGCCGCAAGAGCAGCCTCTACCTGACGTACTACCTGCATGGTGACACCCGCCGCCGCGGCATGGCTCTGCTTGCCCTCGCCCAGCGCTACCGTGCCGCCGGGTGGGACGCCGACGCCGCCGAACTCCCGGACCACCTCCCGATCGTCCTCGAATTCGCCGCGCTCGAAGGGCCGGGCAGCGGCGAGGCGCCGCTGCGCCAGCACCGGCGCGGACTGGAGCTGATCCGGCACGCTCTGGCCGACGTGGACTCCCCATACCGGCACCTGCTCGCCGCGCTCCTCACCCTCCTCCCACCGCCGACCGACGCCGATCTGGCGGCAGTGGCGGAGCTGGCCGCGGAGGGCCCGCCCGCCGAGGAGGTCGGGCTCGACCCCTACGCCGGCGACCTGTTCGCACCGCCGCAGACCTTCGTCCCGCCCGAAACCGCCCCGCCGACCCTGATCCCGCTGCTGCCGACCAGAACCAAGGAGGGCCACCGATGAGCCCCGCCGGCACCTCACTCGCCGCCGCCGCGAGCGGCGCCGACCTGCTCCTCTGGGTCGCGTTCCCGTACGCCTGCCTCGCCGTCTTCGTGGTGGGGCACGTCTGGCGCTACCGCCAGGACCAGTTCGGCTGGACCTCGCGCACCAGCCAGCTTCTGGAACACCGTTGGCTGCGCTGGGGCAGCCCGCTGTTCCACCTCGGCGCCTTCGCGGTGATCGGCGGCCACGTCGTGGGCCTCGCGGTCCCCGCCTCGTGGACGGAGGCGGCCGGGATCTCCGAGCACGCCTACCACCTGACGGCCGTCTCGCTCGGCACGGTCGCCGGGGTGGCCATGATCACCGGCCTCGGCATGCTCTGCGCCCGCCGACTGCTGACCCGTCGGGTCCGCCTCACCACCGACCGCAGCGACAAACTGCTCTTCCCACTGCTCTCGCTGACCGTCCTGCTCGGCTTCTCCGCCACCGCGGTGCACAACCTCATCGGCAGCGGCTACGACTACCGCGCCACCATCTCGATCTGGTTCCGCGGCGTGTTCGCCTTCCATCCCCACCCCGAGGCGATGGCGGGTGCCCCGCTGCTGTTCCAGCTGCACGCGGTCTCGGCCTGCCTGCTCTTCGCCGCCTGGCCGTTCACCCGCCTGGTCCACGTGTGGAGCGCCCCCGTCGGCTACCTGGTCCGCCCCTACCTGGTCTACCGCCGGCGACCCCTGCCAGCGGGGCGTCCGCGCGCGGCCGCGTCAGCGCGCCGCCGGGCCTGAGGCGAGCCGAGGAACGGCGCACACGTGCACGAGGAGCACCGAATGAAGAGCTGGATCGACGCGGTCAAGGAGGAACTCGGCATCGACCTCGACGTCGATGTCACCGAGCTGCTCGACATGACCCGGATCGTCGCCCACGGCGTGGCCCGCCCCGCCGCTCCGCTGACCGCGTTCCTGGTCGGCTACGCGGCAGCCCGCACCGGCGACGGTCAACAGGCGGTCACGGAGGCCAACCGCGCGGTCTCCCGACTCGCCGAGCGCTGGACGGCGGAGCGGTCCGAGGACGCGAGAACGGCATGAACCACCTGACACTCCCGAAGCGCGCCGAGCGCGGCGCACCGCACCGACGCGGCAACGACGTACGGGCGATGACGTGGGAACGGGCGAGGGCAACCGCCCGGCACAGCGCCGGAAGGCCGCTGCCCGCCGTCACCCGCGTCCTCCCCGAGGCCCTCGACCACGCCCTCGCCGAACCGCTGACGGCGCTCACCGACCTGCCGCCGTTCGACACCTCCGCGATGGACGGTTGGGCGGTGGCCGGACCGGGGCCGTGGCGGCTGCGCGGCGGCGGCATCCTCGCGGGCGCCGCGCCGGCCGCGCCGCTCGACCACGGAACCGCCGTGTCCATCGCCACCGGCGCCCCCCTGCCTCCTGGCGCGACGGCCGTCCTGCGCTACGAGCACGGCGGCCTGACGGCACCCGACGACGGGGTCCTGCACCACCTCACCCCGGACCCTGTGGCCCCGGGCCGCGACGTCCGGCCGCGCGGCCAGGAGTGCCGCCACGGCGACGTGCTCCTGCCGGCGGGCACCACCGTCACCCCGGCCGTGCTGGGCCTGGCAGCGGCCGCCGGCTACGACCGGCTCACCGTCCACCGTCGCCCGAGGGTGGAACTGCTGATCCTCGGTGACGAGTTGCTGGCCTGCGGCCTCCCGGCGGCGGGCCAGGTCCGCGACGCCCTCGGCCCCTTGCTGCCGCCCGTGCTGCGGCACGCGGGCGCCGACGTGATCGGGATCCACCGGGTGGAGGACGACGCCGGGCTGCTGGCCGACGCCCTGCACAGCTCGCGCGCCGACGTGGTGGTCACCACGGGCAGCACCGCCGCCGGGCCGGTGGACTTCCTGCACGACGCGCTCAGCGCGGTGGGCGCCCGACTGCTGGTGGACTCCGTCGCGGTACGACCCGGCCACCCGATGCTGCTCGCCGAACTGCCGGCTACCGCCGCGGGCCTGCCCCACCGGCTGGTCGGCCTGCCCGGCAACCCGCTCGCCGCCGTGGCCGGCACGGTGACCCTGGCCATGCCGCTGCTCCGGCAGCTGGCCGGACAGGCGGACCCGCCCCGCCGTGTCACCGCCGCTGCCGACCTGCCCGGCCACCCGCGGGACACCCGACTGCAACCGGTGACGCTCACGGCGGGCACCGCGACGCCGCTGCCTTTCGACGGCCCGGCGATGCTGCGCGGACTGGCGCTCGCCCACGGCCTCGCAGTGGTCCCGGCGGGTGGCGCGGCTGCCGGCACCACCATCGAAGTCCTGGAGATGCCCTGACGGCGGCACACGTCGGTCTCGGCTCTGGTCTCGGTCGCACGTTCGGGCCGCAGTGTCGGACCGTGCGGGCCGTCAGGGGAGGGCGGCGGCGCGTTTGACGATGCGCGGGACGGGCGTGGTCAGGGCGACCAGGCGCCCCAGGTCGTGGAAGCGGTAGCGGCCGTCGGCCCGGGGGTCCAACAACCCCGCGTCGACGAGGCGTTCCAGGGTGTGGGTGGCCGCGGGTTCGGCCGTGCCCAGGGCGGCGGCGGCCTCGGGGGGCGAGCAGTCCGGGCGGGTGGCGAGTCGTGGCAGGGCGGCGGCGAGGTCGTCCGGGAGCTGCTCGTGGGTGCGGCGCAGTTCGGCCTCGACGCAGAGGTCACCGACCCGCAGTTCGGTGAGCCGGCGGTCCCCGTCCCGGAGCCGGTCGGCGACGGCGGCGACGCTCCAGGCGGGTCGGGCCGCGAGCTTGACGGCGGCGACGCGCAGGGCGAGCGGGAGTTGCCCGCAGGCCGTCGCGATCGCCTCGGCCGCGGCCGGCTCGGCGGCGATGCGGGCGTGGCCGGCGACGGCGGACAGGAACGCGACCGACTCCTCCGGCGCCAGCGGGCCGAGGCGCAGGGCGAAGGAGGGGGCGAGCCCGGTCAGGCGGGCGCGGCCGGTGACGAGCACGGCACACGAGGGCACGTCCGGCAGGAGGTGGCGCAGCTGCTCTTCGTCCCGGGCGCCGTCGAGCAGGACCAGGACCCTTCGTCCGGCGAGGGCGGCGCGGTAGCGCTGCGCGCGTTCGGCGGGCCGCTCCGGTGCGTCCCCGGTGGGCTCGCCGAGCGCGCGCAGAAAACCCGCCAGGATGTCGGCGGTCCGGCCCCCGGGGCCGTCGAGCCGCGCATGGAGCTGGCCGTCGGGGAAGGCGGAACGGACGGCCCTGGCCGCCCGCACGGCCAGGGTGGTCTTGCCGACGCCCACGGCGCCCGAGACCACCACGACTGGTGCGCCAGCCCCGGCACCGCCGAGGAGGGCGTTCGCGAGGAGGTCGACCTCGGCCGCTCGACCAGTGAAGTCCCCTATGTCTGCTGGTAGTTGGGCCGGGGGTGGGCTCGCAGGAGCGGCGGCGGGCGGCGCGAGCGCGGGGTCGGCGCACAGGATCAGCCGCTGCAGCCGCCGCAGCTCCGGCCCGGGCTCGACGCCGAGTTCACCGGCGAGCACCCGGCGGGTGTCGGCGAACACGTCGAGCGCCTCCGCCTGCCGGCCGGCACGGTACAGGGCGGTCATCAGCAGCCCCCGCAGGCTCTCGCGCAGCGGATGCCCGGCGGCCAGCGCGGTCAGTTCCTCGACGAGTCGCAGGTGCTCCCCGAGGCCGAGTTCGAGCTCCAGGCAGTGTTCGAGCACGGTCAGCCGGCGCCCGGCGAGCCGCTCGCGCTGCCGCTCGGCGTCGGGGCCGGGGACTCCGGAGAGCGCCGTGCCCGTCCACAGCGCCAGCGCCTCGCGGTAACGGCGGACGGCCTCGGCCGGCTCGCCGCGGTCCCGGTGCCGCCCGGCCGCGTCCGCGAGCAGGTCGAACTCCGCCGCGTCCAGACCCCGGTCCGCGAGTTCCAGGACGTAGCCGCCGGCCCGGGACACCAGGACGGCCGCCGCGTCACCCCCCACCGCGCCGATCGCGGCCCGCAGCCGGGAGATGTGGTTGCGCACCACCGCACCGACGGAGGCCGGCGCGCTCTCCCCCCAGACCATGCGGGTCAGCGCCTCGACCGTGACGACCTGCCCGGCGCGCAGTGCCAGCGCCGCGAGCACCGCCTGGCGCTGCGCGGAGCCGGGGGCGACGTCACGGCCGCCGTGGCGGACCCGCACCGGACCGAGCAGGGCGACCCGCAGTCCCTCCATGCCCCGCCCCCGCTCCGGCCGACACCGTCTCCGACCGTCACCCCCGTGGTAGCGGCCACCCTGTTCAGCGCCGCGCCGTCGTGGTGCGTCACCTCCGCCCGCCCGATACGGGCGGCTTCGGCGTGATTGTTCCATGCGCGCCCGACACGCCGCACCGGCACCGGGAGGATCGGCGCAGGCCGGAGCCGCTAGGTTGGTCCGTCCCGCCACAGCGGGCAGGCCGGGGACCGGTCCGGAGGACGGGCGCCTCCGGGGTGGCGAACGAGAAGAACGACGAACGGAAGACACGTGACCAACCTGCGGATATCGCTGCTCGGCCCGGTCCGGGCGCACCGCGGCGATGCGGAGCTCCCACTCGGCCCGGCGCAGGCCCGCGCCGTACTCGCGATGCTCGCCGGAGCCGAGGGCCGCGTGGTCACCACCGGGGAACTGGTCGACGGCCTGTGGGGCGAGGCGCCGCCGAACCACGCGATCGCCGCGATCCGCAACCACGTCTCCCGGCTGCGCGCGGTGCTGGAGGAGGACCGCGGCGAGCCTCGGGTGCTGGTCTCGACCGGCGGTGGCTACGCGCTCCGGGTGGCCCCCGACGCGACGGACCTCGCGCGCTTCCAGCGGCTGGTGCAGGACGCCGCCCGGCTCCGCGTCGAGGGCGATCCGGCCGGTGCGGCCGAACGGCTGCGCGAGGCTCTGGAGCTTCCGAGCGGTACGCCGCTGGAGGGCGTCCCGGGCAGCCACGCCGAGCAGCAGCGCCAACGGCTCGCCGGGCGCCGGCTCGCCGCCCTGCGGGAGCGCCTCGACCTCGACCTGGCGCTCGGCCAGCATGCCCTGGTGGTTGACGAACTCATCGCCCTGGCAGGCGAGTTCCCATTGGATGAAGGCATCGCGGCACTGCTGATGACAGCACTGTTCCGCAGCGGACGCCAGTCCGAGGCCCTGGAGGCCTTCGCCGTCACCCGCCGCGCCCTGGACACCGGCCTCGGGGTCGAGCCGACCCTCCCGCTGCGCGAGCTGCACGGACGGATCCGGCGCCGCGACCCGGCACTCCACGCGCCGGCACCGGCCTCGACCGCCCCCGCCGCACGCCCGGAAGACCGCCCACGCCCGGAGCAACTACCCGCCGACGCGTCGGAGTTCACCGGTCGCCGGGAGCTGGTCGAGTCCCTCGCGCAGCTGGTGGAGACGCCCTCCGCGTTCGCCCCCACCGTCGTCACCGTGGCCGGCATGGGAGGCGTCGGCAAGACCGCGCTGGCCGTGCACGTCGCCCGGCGGATCCGGCACCGCTTCCCCGACGGGCAGCTCTACGTCAACCTGCGCGGCGGACGCCCCGACCCGATGGAACCCGGTGCCGTCCTGGTCCACTTCCTGCGCTCGATGGGCGTGCCCGAGAGCGCCGTCCCCGAGCAAACCGAGGAGCGGTCCGCGCTGTTCCGGTCGCTGCTCGCCGAGCGCCGCGTCCTGGTCGTGCTGGACGACGCCCGCGACCTCGCCCAGCTACGGCCGCTGCTGCCGGGCTCCGAGCACGGCGCCGTCCTCGTCACCAGCCGTTCGGGACTGCTCGGCCTCGCCCCCACCCGGCACGTGGACCTGGACGTCCTGCCCCCGGACGAGGCGCTCGAACTGTTCGCCCGGATCGCCGGCCGCGGCCGGGTCACCGCGGAGCCCGACGCCGCCCGCGACCTGCTCGCCGCCTGCTGCCACCTCCCGCTGGCCATCCGGATCATCGCCGCCCGCAGCACCCTGCGCCCGGACTGGTCACTGGCCGCGATCGGCGCCCGGCTGGCCGACCGGCGGCAGCGGCTGGCCGAACTCAGCGTCCACGACCTGGCCGTGGAGGCGTGCTTCCAGCTGAGCTACGACCAGCTGCCGCCGCCCGCCGCGCGCGCCTTCCGGCTGCTGGCCGTCCCGCAGACCGCCGACCTGTCCCTGCCGGCCGCCGCCGCGGCCCTGGAACTGACCGAGCGCTCCGCCCTGGACCTCCTGGAGGGCCTGGTCCACGCCGGTCTGCTGGAGGCCCCCGCTCCCGACCGCTACCGCTACCACGACCTGCTGCGCCTGTTCGCCCAGGCCCGGGCGGAGCAGCTCGACCCCGAGGAGGAGCACGCCGGTCTGATCCTCCGGATGGTCGACCAGGCGATGGCGACGGCGACCAACGCCTACCGCGCCGTACGGCCGGGCCATGCCGTGCCGGACGTCCTCACCCCGGTAGCGGTACCCGGACTGCCGATGGCCGGCCGTACGGATGGCCGCCGCTGGTTGACCGAGGAGGGCGACAACCTGCTCGCCCTGGCTGGGCAGGCGCTCGGCCTCGACGGCGCCCACGCCACCGTCGCCGACCTGCTGCTCGCGCTCGACCCGCACCTGGAGACCGGCTTCCGGTGGCGCGAGGTCATCGGCGTCTGCCGCCGCGCCCTGGGCCTCGCCGCCGTCCACGGGGACACCCGGGCCGAGGGCCGGGCCGGGTACCTGCTCGGCGGCGGTCTGATGCAGTTGAACGAGCTGGCGGAGGCCGAGACCGTCACCGCCCGGGCGGCCGAGCGGGCCAGTGCCTGCCGGGATCTGCCGGTGCTGGCCGAGACCACCAACGTCCGCGCCATGATCGCCCATCGGCGGCAGCGCACCGGCGAGGCCCTCGCCCTGCACGACGAGACCCTGCGCCTCGCCGAGGACTGCGGCAGCACCTGGACCGCGGCGAACGCCCTGGCCACCAGCGTCATCTGGCTGCTCAGCACCGGAGAGGGCGAGCCCGCGGTGCGGGCGGCCGAACGGAGCCTGGAGCTGTTCCGGACGCTGGGCGACCCGCTCGGCGAGGCCTACGCCCTGCACTCGATCGCCCGCACCAGGCGTTACCTGGGCGAGCCCGACCGAGCGCTCGCCCTGCACGAGGAGGTGCTGGCCCTGGCCCGCGCCCAGGGGTTCGCGGTGTTCGAGCCGGGCTGCCTGATCCACATCGCCGAGTGCCACCTCGCCGCCGGCCGCCTGGCCACGGCGGTGGAGCGGGCCGAGCAGGCGGTGGCCGCGAGCCAGCACCTGCACGACCGGGGCGCCGAGGCCGTCGCCCTCGACACCCTCGACCGCAGCCGCGCCGCGCTGGCGGAGGCGGAGGCTGCGGAACGCTAGGGCCGGGCAGGTGGAGCTCCGCCCGGGTCTACGGCTCCGACAGCGCCGCGGCCAGCCCCGGGCGCCCGTCGATGCCGAGCTTCCCGTAGGCGTGCGTCAGGTGCACCTCCACGGTGCGCAGGCCGACGAACAGGTGCTGGGCGATCTCCCGGTTGGTCATCCCCTTGGCGGCCAGGTCGGCCACCCGGCGCTCGGTCGGGGTGAGGGCCCCGACCCCCTGGAAGGTCCGGGTGCGGGGGCGGTCGCCGGCCGCGCGGAGTTCCTCCAGCGCCCGGTCGGCCACCAGCGCGGCACCGCACACGTGGGCCGCCGTGACGGCCTCCTTGAGGCGGTCACGGGCCTCCGCCAGCCGCCCGGCGCGGCGCAGTTCGGCGCCGAGGTCGCCCAGGGCCTGCGCGTGCCGGGAGCGGGCGGGGGTGCCGGCCAGCATCCGTACGGCTTCGCGCAGCAGGCCCAGGCCCTCCGGGCCGCCGGTGGCGAGGGCCAGTGCCCGCCGGGCCACACCGATGTGCTCCGGGACGCCCCAGTGCTGGGCGAGTTCCAGCTCCTCCGCCGCCAGGGCCCGGGCCGGCTCGGGCTCACCGAGCGCCAGGTGGGCCACGGCGGCCTCGGAGCGCCAGGGGTAGATCCACGGGCAGCGCATGCCCCGGGCCTCGGTCCGCCTGCCGCACTCCAGGAAGTCGGCGATCGCCTCCTCGGGCCGCCCTTGGGCCGCGCGCAGTCGGCCGCGGGCCAGGTGGGCGTAGTCGTTGATCCAGTGCCCGTTCAGGTCTCCGGTCAGCTCGGCCTGCTCCAGGAGGGTCTGCGCCTCGTCGAGCCGGCCCTGCAGGACCAGCGCGTCGGACAGCGTGGCCGCCGCCAGGACGCTGTGGCTGTGGTGCGGGTCGATGCCGATCTCCCGGAGCGTCACCAGGGCGGCCTGTGCCTCGGCCTGGCAGTCCGGCACCCGGCCGAGCTGCCCGTACACGGACGCCCGGATGATGCGGCTGTGGGCGAGCGCGAAGGCGGAGCCGCGGGTACGGGCCTCCTCCACCGCCGCGTCGGCGTAGCCGAGGGCCAGCTCGGTCCCGCCCGCGGCGCCGAGCAGGAGGACGGCTCCCGAGTAGACGAATGACTCGTCGTCGATCGGGTTCATCCCGTGGGTGAGCGCCTGCCGGACGAGGGCCACGGCCTCGGCCGGCGACTCGCCGCGCACGAGCGCGCGCAGGCCGAGCAGGGCGGCCAGCGGCCGCTCGGCCGTGGTGCCCGCGGCGTCGCCGATCCGCAGCTCCATCAGACGGGGCAGCACACCGGGCGCGGACTCGGCCTGGTGCAGGCCGGCGAAGATCTGGTCGATCTCCAGGCGCAGCGCGAGGACGGCGTCGGTGTCGCGCAGGGAGTCGGCGGTGCCTTCGAGCACCGCCAGGCCGTCCGGGTAGCGGTCGACGGCGAACAGCGCGCCGGCCAGACGGCGCGCTCCGGCGGCCCGCTCGGCCGGGTCATGGGAGAGGTCGAGGCCGAGCCGCAGCTGACGGATCGCCTCCGGGACGTCGAAGGCGAGGCCCGCCTCGCCCAGCCGGATCACCAGGGTGGCCCGGACGGCGTTCGGGAGCGGCTCGCGCAGCGCGCGGCGGAGCAGCACGGCCGCGCGGTCGGCGGCGCCGGTCCGCATCGCCTCGGCGGCGGCACGTTCCATCACCTCGGGCACCCAGGGGAGCCCCAGTGGCGCGTGGAGGGCGTGGACGGCGGTCAGCTCCGCACTCTCGCCCTGGCTGACCATCAGCTCCGCGGCGCGCAGGTGCACCTCCTGCCGGGTGCTGGGGAGGACGTCGTCGGCGAGCGCGACCCCGATCATCGGGCAGACGAAGGAGGCGGTGTGCTCGGTCCGGCGCATCAGGCCGGTCCGCTCCAGCGCGTGCACGGCGTCCTGGACAGCCGACTCCGGCAGGCCGGTGGCCGCGGCGACCAGGTCGAGGGGCGGGGT
The DNA here is from genome assembly GCF_053598235.1 of Kitasatospora sp. NPDC001159. NCBI lineage: Bacteria > Bacillati > Actinomycetota > Actinomycetes > Kitasatosporales > Streptomycetaceae > Kitasatospora > Kitasatospora sp. NPDC001159. The sequence goes on along the minus strand of NZ_JBSFJV010000094.1, from coordinate 1,609 downwards.
GCCACCGAGTACGGCGACGGCTCCGGCGACGGTGCGCGCGTTCGGCCCGGCGGCCCCGACGACCAGGTCGAGGGCGCGGCCCACGTCGGCCGGGACGTACCGGGTGAGCCGGGCCGCGGTCTCGGCGTCGGGTCCGCTGCCGGAGTCCTTGACGGTGCGGAGGAGGGCGTGCAGCAGGAAGGGGTTGCCGCCGGTCACCGTCCGCACGGCCGCGCGGAACCGCTCGTCCCCCGGGTGGCCGAACACCTCCTCGACGACGGCGGCGACAGCCTCGCCGTCGAGGGCGGTGAGGTGCAGCCGGTGGCGGAACAGCGGAGCCAGCAGCCCGAGTCCGTCCTGGTCGGCGGACGCCAGGGCGGGGCCCGCGGTGGCGATGACCAGCACCGGCACCTCGCCGGCCCGGCGCAGCAGGCGCTGGAGCCAGCGGAGGGAGGAACGGTCGGCCCACTGCAGGTCGTCGATGCCGATGACGAGGCGGCCCCGGTCGGCGAAGCGGGCGGCCAGCCAGGACAGGCCGGTCAACGTCGCCGGGCTCGGGCCGTCGACGGGCACGGGGGCGTCGGAGCGCAGGATCTCGGCGGCACGCGCCGCCGGACCGCTCAGCGGGGTGGCGGGGCCGTCCGCGGCGCCGAAGAGCACCGGTTCGAAGAGCTGCCGGGCGATGCCGAACTCCACCCCGGTCTCGGCCGGGTCCGCCCAGGCCGACAGCACGGTGTCCCCGTCCCGGCGGGCCCAGCCGAGCACCTCGCGGAGCAGCGAGGTCTTGCCGGCGCCGAATTCACCCTGGAGCAGGACGAAGGCGTCATAGGCATTGTCCTGGCGCAACAGGCTTGCCAGTATGTCGAGTTCACGGTCCCGGCCGATCAGGAGGGGCTCGTCGGGCCGTCGGCGCGGCAGGGCGGTGAGCGCGCCGGTGACCGGGACGGTCTTCCGGGAGGTGGACTTCAGGGCGGCGGTGTTCACGGCGAGGAGATCAGGCATCGGTGCTCAGGGTGCTGGTCGGTGTACCGGACCGGCCGGTGGCCGGGTGGCGAGCCGGACGACCGGAGGGGCGTCGACAACGCCGCCCGGTCATCCGGCTCGACCCGCATCCTGCCGCGCGTGTGTAACTGCCGGATAAGTTTTCGCGCCCCAGGCGATTATGGCCGCCCGGGGCGCGTGCACTGCGTCGGCCTGTTCAGCCGTTGCTCGGCGTGTGTCAGTTGTTGCTGCCGGAGGGCGGGAGCTGGGCCTGGATCTGGCTCATCACGGAGGGGTCGGCGAGGGTGGTGGTGTCACCGACCTCGCGGCCCTCGGCGATGTCGCGCAGCAGGCGGCGCATGATCTTGCCGGAGCGGGTCTTCGGCAGCTCGCCGACGACCTTGATCTGCTTCGGCTTGGCGATCGGGCCGAGCGTGCGGCCGACGTGGGCGCGCAGTTCCTCGACCAGCTCCGGGGTCTCGGTGACGCCGCCGCGCAGGATCACGAAGGCGACGATGGCCTGGCCGGTGGTGGCGTCGGTGGCGCCGACGACGGCGGACTCGGCGACGGCGGGGTGGCCGACCAGGGCGGACTCGACCTCGGTGGTGGAGATGTTGTGGCCGGAGACGAGCATGACGTCGTCGACCCG
>NZ_JBSFJV010000093.1:0-29267 GCF_053598235.1 Kitasatospora sp. NPDC001159 | reverse complement strand
AGTGGGTACTTCATCGGTGCGGCCATCGTGGGGCTTCCTTCCATGCTCCCCATCTGAACCGCTGTCAGCTTCTCCCGCATCCCGGGGGAGTCTCAATCAGGTGCCAGGCTATGACGAGGATCGAGCGGGCGACGGCGACCAGCGCCTTGGCGTGGCCCCGGCGTTTGACGATCCGGCGGTAGCGCGAGCCGAGGAAGGTGTCTGTGCGGGCGGCGGCGTTGGCCGCTTCGCCCAGGGCGCCCTTGAGCCAGGGATTTCCCCGGCCGGCTGGGCCGGTGGTGTTCTTGGTCCCGGACTGAATGGTCCGGGGGCAGAGCTTGGCCCAGGAGACCAGGTGCTCCGGGCTGGGGAAGCGGCTCATGTCCAGGCCGATCTCGGCGAGGATGATCTGCGCGGTGACCGCTCCGACTCCGGGAATGGCGTCGAGGCGCTCGACCAGCTCAGGTCCGGGGCGTCCGGCAGCGGTGGTTGGCGCGTCGTCGTGCTCGGCAGCGGCGGCCGGGCCGGCCAGCTCGCTGAGAAGCGCGGTGATGTGCCGGTCGAGTTCGGAGATCTGCCGGGTGAAGTGGTCGACGGTGTCCAGCAGGATCCGCAGGAGACGGCTGTGGTGGTCCTCGAACTGGCCGGTCAGTGCCTCGACGAGGGCATCGCGCTTGTTGACCAGGCTGCCTCTGGCCAGCTCCGCGAGCGAACGCGGGTTGCGCTCGCCAGCGACCAGGGCGTTGAGCATCGCCCGGCCTGAGACGCCGAAGAGGTCGGAGACCACGCTGGAGAGCTTGATCTGGGCGTCTTCGAGGGCCTTCTCGACGCGGTGCTTGTGGCGGGTGCGGTCCTGCGTGAAGGCGGTGCGGGTGCGGGTGAGGTCCCGCAGCTGGCGCACCGGCTTCGGCGGCACGAACGAGGCGCGGACCATGCCGCGCTCGGCGAGCTTGGCCAGCCAGACCGCGTCGAGCTTGTCGGTCTTCGGGCGTCCCGGGACGTTTTTCACCTCGCGGGCGTTGACCAGCCAGCACTCCAGGCCGCGGGCCTCCAAGAGGTAGAAGAACGGCTTCCAGTAGTTGCCGGTGGCTTCCATCACCACCCGCTGGACGCCTTGGCAGAGCAGCCGGTCGCCGAGCTCCAGGACCGCGTTGGTGGTCGAGGCCACCGTCCAGACCTGCTGCACCCACCGGCCCTCGCGGTCCTCGTGCGGCAGCCGCATGCAGACCACCCCGGATGCTTTCGCGATGTCGATCGCCGCGACCCGGGCCACTGCCCCGTCGGCCTGGTCTTCTCTCGTCTCCTCCACAGGTTGTCCTCCCTTGCTGTCGCGCTCCAGGGCGGGGGCCATCCGGGGAGCCTGAGGGAGGCGGAGAAGCTGAACGGCGTGCTCAAGGCGACAGTGCGTGGTCCCTCGGGCGGCCGCCTCACCAGACTCCTATGCGGACTCGAAGCCCAAACATCATGCGGCGTCAGCGGACGGCCCCCGCACCGATTTTCACGCGGGCAAGGCGTCATCCGCAGGTGAACGGCTGACTCCTATGGACTTCGTCAAGCCGCTGAGGCTGCCGGCGCCTGGTAGAGGATTCCGTCTCTGAGCATGGCGAAGAGCACGTCGATGCGGCGGCGGGCGAGGCAGACGAGTGCGGCGACGTGGTGTTTGCCCTCGCGGCGTTGGTGGAGGCCAGCGATGCTGGGTCGATGCCGGGGCAGCGGAAGAGAAGACGTCAGCAGCAGGACGAGGTGCGACGGTCTCCGAGCGTCGGACACGCAGATCGACTGGACGGCGGTGCGGATGGACACGTTCTGTGGACGCCTGATGCAGTCGACCACCTACCGGCTGAGCCTCTTCGTGCCGAACGTCGTGCCCGATCCGGGCCAGGACTGCTGATGGCTGCGGCCTGGGGCTCGGCGGTGTCGCAGGTAGCGATTGCTGGACGACGGCCGAGCTTGGCGGCGGTGGCCCGGATGCGGTGGGTGACCAGCTCGCTCATGCCGTTCCTCCCTCCGCTTCGTTCGAGCGGATGGCCAGCACGGTGATGCCGAGAGCGTCGGTGAAACCGTCCGGGGCGGTGACGGGGTGCTCGCCGCGAGCGGCGAGGAAGTCCGTCAAAGCCCGGTGAACGTCCTTGCCGGCCCGGTTGAAGAACTCCTCGGTGAGTTCCAGGAGCTGGGCGGCGCTCAGGGCCCAGTCCCGCCAGTACTCCGGGGTGCCGGGCCGGGCGATGGCCGTGTCGTGGTGGTCGGTCACGCGGTTTCCTTCTCGGTCGTGGCGCTCGTGCTGCCGGGTGTCGGGGCAAGGCGGATCGGGCGGACGCCCGCGATCTCGTTGTAGAACTGCAACGGGGCTTGCCCATGGTTGGCAGGGCGCGATCGTCGCCGGCGCATCCGACCTGCCGACGAGCCTGATCGAACCGTGGGCGAAGCGCGTCGGCGCCAGGCCCGAGCCCGGCGCGAACATGCGGCCCGATGCCGTCCGCGACGCAGACGCCCCAGACTTCGGCAATGAACTCGGTCTGGAATACGGCGACCAGAGAGCCGTCTGGCATGCCTCCCACGACGGACACAGGGAACGCAACCTGCGGCTTCTCGCCCTCGCCCGCGGTGTGCACGACCTGCGCACCCTCGATGGCGGAGACGACAGGGACGGCCACCGGCGAGCGGTGCCCAGCGCGGTGTGGTATGGCCTGCTCGCCGAGGACACCCTCGACCTCGAACCGTTCGAGTCGGTCAGCGGCGAGCGGTGGCGAAGCGGCGGCGGCATCCCGCTCGGAGTGCTCGCCGAGGCCCAGATCTACACGACGAACGCCAACCCGCGGATCCAGGGCAAGGGGCACTCTCCCATGTGCAGGCACTCCCACGAGCGCGGTGTCGCGGTGGACGACGACCTGCTGACCATCGCCGACCTGCTCGGAAGGGGGCGGCCTCGACTCCCACTGGTGCGGCAAGTGCGGAGGCTACGCGGTGCGCCGACTCACCGACACCCAGCTGTCCTACTACCGCGCCGCGCACCGCCTCCACGCTATCGCCCGGAAAGTCGACCCCGAATGGCGCGGGCATGCCCGGATCGACGCCGAGGCGATTACCGTGCAGCTCGCCGAACTTGCCGATTGGCACCCGGCCGGTGAGGGCTACTGTCCGGGCGAGGGGCCTGGAAATGGAGGAGGATCGTCGGCGAGCTGCGGAAGAAGGCCGAAGCCGTCCACCATCACGATCTGCCGTAGCAGCCGGACAACCGTCACCCCATCCAGCCGCACCGGAGAACGCAGCACCCGTGGAAACCCCGCCACCCGCATCACCGACCTGGCCGGCCGACCACCGCCGGCTGCTGAAGCGCCTCACCGGGCCGTTGCGCAGGGCCGGCTGGACCGAAGACGAATACTGCTGGGACGCCGATGACGAGGACGAGCCGATGCCCGCCACCGCAGTCTCCGTAGAATTCTCACGCTCAGTGGTACGTCCACACCTTCATCGCGCACCGGCCCGTCCGGGCGGTGAAGGCGAAGATCCGTGCCCTGACGCACAAGACATCGCAGCAGGACTTCGCGTCCGTGCTGGTCAGGCTTGCCCAGATCATGCGCGGATGGGCCAACTACTTCCGACATGCCGTGGCGAAATGGACCTTCAGCAAACTGGACGGGGCGCTCGCCGTCTGCTATCCGGCCCCGATCCACGACCACGGGCCGGATGAGCCGTGCAGCTACGACTCGGAGGACCCCGCAGTCCGGCGGCCGGACGAGGAGGCGATGGAGAAGCTTCGCCGGGCCTGGGAACGGCACGGTTTCTCCCTGCTCGCCGAGGGTGTGTACGCCTGCCGGATGGAGCCCTGACCACCGAACCGGCCCCGTCCGTGTGCATCCTCAGCGGTGCACGGACGGGGCCTTGGTTGGCTGCTGGTCGACCAGGGCTCTCGCCGTGTCTCAGACCTCGCCGAGGGCGACGTTCGGGTTCGTCAGGCGGTCGGCGTCTACCACACGCTTGGAGACGATCAGTTCGCGGATCGGGTCGGTGACATCCCAGAGGTTCATGTTCATACCGGCGAGCACCCGGCCGCCGGAGAGCCAGAACGCGATGAACTCGTTGGCCTTCACGTCCCCTCGGAACACGACCCTGTCGTAGCCGTCAGGCTCGACGTAGCCGAGGTATTCCATGCTCAGTTTGTCCCGCGACGCCACCGGCTCGTTAGGATGCCGAGGTGTCCACTCGGCATCGGTGAAGAAGTACGGGACCCGGTCGTGGACCGCGTCCGGCTGCCCGAGCATCGCCCGGGCGGCGGTCTGCGGCTGGTTGAGGGCGTTGGCCCAGTGCTCGACCCGGATGTGCCGGGCGAACAGCGGGTGGAAGGCGTTGGCGACGTCGCCGGCCGCGTAGACGTCCGGGTCCGAGGTGCGCAGCTGCCGGTCGGTCTTGATGCCGTTGTCGACTTCCAGCCCGGCCGCCTCGGCGAGTTCGGTGGCGGGGGAGATGCCGATGCCGATCACCACCGCGTCGGCCGCCACCTCGGTGCCGTCGCCGAGCTTCACGCCGCTCACGGTGCCGCCGGTGCCGGTGAGTTCGCTGACCTGGACGCCGAAGCGCAGGTCCACGCCGTGGTCGCGGTGCAGGTCGGCGAAGACCTGGGCGACCTCCCGGCCCAGCACCCGCAGCAGCGGCAGCTCCATGGCCTCCAGGACGGTCACCTCGGCGCCCGCCGTGCGGGCGGCGGCCGCCACCTCCAGGCCGATCCAGCCGGCGCCGATGACCGCGATCCGGGCGCCGGGGCGCAGCGCCGCCTTGATCCGGTCGCTGTCCTCGACCCGACGCAGGTAGAGCACGCCGTCCTGGTCGGCGCCGGGTACGGGGAGCCGGCGCGGCACCGAGCCGGTGGTAAGCAGCAGCTTGGCGTACTCGATCCGGCCGTCGTCGGCGAGGGTGATGGTGTGCCCGGCCGGGTCGATCGCGGCCACTGCCGTGCCCAGGCGCAGTGTGACGTCGTGCTCGGCGTACCACTGCGGCGGGTGGACGTAGATCTTCTCCCGGGACTCCTTGCCGAGCAGGTAGCCCTTGGACAGCGGGGGCCGCTCGTACGGGCGCTCGTGCTCCTCACCGATCAGGACGATGCCGCCCCGGTACCCGGCCTCGCGCAGCGCCTCCGCCGCCTTGGCGCCGCCCAGGGACGCCCCGACGATCACGATCGGACGCTCACGCCCGTCGGCCGCTCCGGTCGCGCCGCCCGTTCCGGTCGTGCCAGCCGTGCCCGCCATGATCAACTCCTTGCTCTCCGCCGCAGACCACGGGTCAGCCTGCCGCCGCACGGGTGGCCTGTCGAGACCGCGACGGGCGCGCCGCGTCATGCTCGCCCGTTCGGGTGAACGTGCGGGCCTACGCGGTCATCGCGTCCCTGACCAGGGCGGTGTCGGTGAACTGCTCGAAGCGGACGATCCGGCCGCCGCGCACGGTGAAGTGGTGGGCCACCCGGACCGCGAGCGGCTTTCCGGTGCCCTTGTGGACGGCCGTGTAGCGGGCCAGGACGACGACGTTCTCGCCGTCCACCACGTAGGTGTCGTCGTGCGCCGTCCAGTTGTCCCATTCGGCGGCCAGGCGCTCCATGACGTTGGCGGTGACGACCTTCGGGGTGCGGTGGGTGCCGGCCTGCGGGAAGCCGGCCATCTCGGTCCACTCGACGTCCTCGGCGAGGGTGGCGCGCAGCGCGGACAGGTCGCCCCGGGCGGAGGCCAGGTACTGGCGGCGGACCACGTCGGCGGGGGTGGCGGACTCGGCGAAGGCGGCGACGTCCCGGGGGATCTCGATCATCGCGCGCTCAGCCCCAAGCCATCTCGCCCATGGCGACCTTGGTGCCGAGGTCGACCGCGATCAGCAGCCCCAGCTCCGGGAAGCGCCGCTCCAGCGCCTCCTTGGCGGCGGCCGCGTCGGCGGCCCGGCCGAGCTCGGTCTCGAAGGCGCGCAGGTAGGCGCGGGTGTGGTCGATGGCGTTCAGGTCGGTGGGCGCGTCGGCGACCCGGTGGCCGGCCGCCACCCAGGTCGGGTGGAGCGCCTCCATGCCGTCCAGTAGGTCGATCCAGGCGGCGCGTTGAGCGGACGAGGGGGTGTCGGCCGTCCACACGTGCAGGCCCTCGAAGAGCAGCACCCCGCCGAGCACCGCGCGGTGGTGGTGCTGCCACAGGTAGTGCCGGTCGGGCAGGTGGAAGTCGGCGCCGCGCAGCTCGAACCGGTGGCCCTCGAAGACGATCTCGTCCCCCGGCAGCACCTCGGGCCGGACCAGCCGGGTGGGCAGCTCGGGGCCCAGGTGGGACCAGGCGCGCAGTTTGGCGTCGAAGGTCTCCTGGATGTGCTCGACGGTGGTGGCGGAGGCCAGGAAGCGGGCCTGCGGGAAGGCGTCCTGGACCTCCTGGGCGCCGAAGTAGAAGTCCGGGTCGCCGTGGCTGACGAAGACGGTGGTCAGCCGCTTGCCGCTGGCGCGGACCTGCTCGACCAGGCGGCGCCCGTCGGAGCGGGTGAACCCGGCGTCCACCAGCATGGCGTCGTTCGGTCCGGTGACCAGGACGGAGGTCTTGTTGAGCGAGCTGTCGGGGCTGTCGATGATCTCGAACTCGAGTGCGCTCATGCTATGGAGTCCTTCCTCGGGCCGGGCACGCCTCGTCGCAAGCATCGGCGGTGGGTGCCCGGTCCGCATCCGGAATGCGAGGGCCTGTCCGGCGGATCTTGCCGGGCCCGCGACAACATCCGCCGGACAGGCCCTAGTGCCGGGTCCAGAGCGTGAGGTCGCTGCTGGTGGCCACCGCGAGGGTGCGGCCAGTGGGGGAGAAGCCGGCGGCACGGAACTCGGACCAGCTCGCGTGGAAGACGTGCCACCAGGCCGTGCCGTGCTCGCCGCTCCAGGGACCGGCCGTCAGCAGGACGCGGTGGCTCGGCCACTCCGGGGAGATCACCTCGACGCCCCAGCCGCCCGCGGCCCCGTTGTGCAGGCCGCCGCCCCACATCCCGGCCACCGGGATCCTGAGGTCCGCGACCGGGCCGATGCCGGGGCAGGAGAGGTCCGGACCGGTCGGGTCCTCCTCGGGGTCGTACTCGCGCTCCAGCTTCTCGCCGGTCACCGCGTCGAACAGGCCGTGCCCGCTGCTGGAGACCGTCAGCACCAGGTCGTGTCCGGTCTCCGGGTGGACGGCGAAGCCGATGCCCTGTAGCGCGCCGACCGGGATCAGGCCCCGGCCGACGGACCGCCAGGGCCTCGGCGGTGCCGTCACCTCGGTGGCGGCGGTGATCCGGTCGTGGAGCTGCTGCTGGAACGGGGTGAGGGCCATGCTGGTGATCATCCCATTCGGCTCGGGCTACTCGGACTCGGCCGGTCCCAGCCGCAACACCGCCAGCGCCCCGACCGCCGTGGTGACGGCGAGGCAGGCCCACAGCAACCCGGGCCCGGTGGCCAGCAATGCCGTCAGCACCGCCGGCGCCGCCGCCCGGCCGACCCCGCTGGACAGCTCCCAACGCGCCAGCGCCCGCCCGAGCAGGTGCGACGGGGCCGAGGCCGTCACCAGGGCCGTACCCGAGCCGCCGTAGAGGATCTCGCCCAGCGTGTACAGCACGGACACCACCGCGATGCCCGCCGCCCCCGGCGTACCGCCCAGCGACCCGGCCGCCCAGAACCCCAGGTAGGAGACCGCCAGCACCGCCCCCGCCGCCGCCAGCACGCCCCGCCGCGAGCGGTTCGCCAGCCGCAGCACCAGCGCCAGCTGCAGCGCGATCACCAGCACGGTGTTGCCCACGAACACCCCCGAGGACCAGGCCGGGGAGGCGTGCAGCTGCAGTACCAGCAGCGCGGGCAGGGCCACCTCCAGCACGTCGAAGCAGAAGGCGTACGGCAGATTGGCGAGGCTCAGCAGGGTGATCCGGCGCAGCGGCTCGTCCGTCGCCCCGGTGTTCCTCGCCCGCTCGGCGACCTTCTGCGGTGCCCGAACCCGCAGCGACCCCACCAGCACGGCGGCGACCAGGCAGGCCACGCCCGTCACCCCGGCCAGCACCCGGATCGCGTCCGCACCGCCCGCCACCGCCACCGTGGCCAGCAGTGCGCCCGCGCCCAGACCGGCGTTGCGCACCGACCGCCCGGCGGCCAGCGCGGCGTCCCGCAGCCGTCCCTCGGTCAGCGTGCTCACCACGGCGGCGTGGGTGGTCGGCCAGGACTGGCTGCCCACCCCGAACAGCACGGCCGCCAGCGTGAACAGCGCCAGCTCGTCAGCCGTGAGAAGGGTGAGCGCGCCCGCCGCCCGCAACACCAGCGTCACCGCGGCGGGCAGGGTGCGGGCGCCGCGGTCGATCCAACGACCGGTCAGCGGTACCACCAGCAGACCGGCCACCATCCCGGCCGACAGCGCCAACCCGACGGCCCCGGCACGCAGGTGCAGCACCTCGACGCCGAACAGCAGCAGGAACGGACGCAGCATCCCGCCGCCCACCGCGTCCACCGCCAGCGCCAGCGCGTACCGGGGACCACCGGCGGCCGTGATCAGGCTCAGCAGCGCGGACGGGCCACCGCGGCCGGTACCGATCGGAAGGGCGGGCCGCTCGCCGTTGCGGGCGGCGGCGTGGTCATGGACGGACTTCTCCTGGGTCACACTCATGGCCGGTACGGTCTGCCCTGGTGGGGGCGCCCGGCACGTCGATTGACGGTTAGCGTCAATCGACGCGGGTCGGGTTCAGGGACGGTGGCAGGATCTCGGGCGTGAGTGAGCGAAGCGAGCGAACCATCAAGAGGGGCGTGTGGGCGAATGCCCCTGCCGAGCGGTGGGGGTACCCCCGGCCGGAGGCTGGGGGAGAGGTGGGCGCATGAGTGTGACCATCGACATCACGGGCCTGCCCGAGGACCGCCTGCTCTTCTCGCCGTCCCCGCTCGCCGAGCTGAACGCCATGCTGCACGTGCTCGCCGAGCCCGCGCACCACCCCGCGCTGCACGGCTGGGTGAGCTGCACCGCCGCGACGATCCCGCCGGAGCTGTCCGAGCGGCTGCTGGAGGCCGACTTCCTCTGGCGCTCCTCGCGCGCCGACTTCCTCGTCCCCGGCCTGCCCGGCGCCACCCTCGCCGAGGAACTCGACGCCGTCGACCGGATCGACGACGAGCAGTTCGTCGCCGGTGCCCTCGTCACCACCTGCGGCGCCTCCCGGTTCACCCGCCCGATGGCCTCCCCGCTCACCGACGCCGTCGCCAACGAGCGGGCCCGCGACCTCGCCCTCGCCCGCGGCCCCCGGCAGGCCGCCTTCGCCGACCGACTGCTCGCCGACCCGCCCACCGTCCGGGCCCTGGTGCGGCGGATGCTGGAGGACTGCGAGTCCGCGTTCTTCGCCGACGCCTGGCGGCGCGTCCTGCCCGACCTCGCCGCCGACGCCCGGCGCAAGGCCGACCTGCTCGCCCGCCGCGGCCTCGCCGAGGCCGTCGGAGACCTCTCGCCCTCCGTCAGCCTCGACCAGGGCAGCGACGGGCGGCGACGGATCGTCATCGACAAGCTCCAGGACAGCACCACCAGCGGCACCGCCGCCGGGGGCGTCACCTTCATCCCCACCGTCTTCGGCCGCCCCCACCTGCTGGCCGTGTACGCCTACGGCTGGCGGCCCGTCCTCCAGTACCCCATCGCCGAGGCCGGGGTGGCCGAGCCCGTCTCGCTCGCCCTCGTCCAGCAGCGCCTGGAGGCCCTCGCCCACCCGATCCGGCTGCGCCTCGCCCGTACCATCGCCCGCGGCCCACACACCACCGGCGAACTCGCCACCGCCTGGCAGCTCAGCGCCCCCGAGGTCTCCCGCCACCTGGCCGTGCTGCGCAAGGCCGGGCTGCTCATCACCGAGCGGCGCGGAAGGTACATGCTCTACCAGCTCGACCTGGCAGGCAGCGCCCGGCTCGGCTCGGACTTCCTGGAGGCGCTGCTGCGGTGAGTCGTCGCGACGGGAACAGTCGTACCGACGGGAACCGGAGTTGCCCGGAACTCGTTCGTCCGATCATGACCGACGACGCTGCCGCTGCTGCCCTGCCCGGGATCCTCCGTTACGCCGCCTTCTCCACCCGCCCCGAGGGCGGAAATCCGGCCGGCGTGGTGCTCGACGCCACCGGACTGACCGACGAGCGGATGCTCGCGATCGCCGCCGAGCTCGGGTACTCCGAGACCGCCTTCCTCGCGGCGGGGGATCTCCAAGGCTCCTACGGCGTACGGTACTTCAGCCCGCTCGCCGAGGTTCCGTTCTGCGGTCACGCGACCGTCGCCTCCGCCGTGGCACTGGCCGAGCGGACCGGCCCCGGGCGGTACGTGTTCACGACGGCGGCCGGTGACGTCCCGGTCGAGGTCGAGCGCGGCACCGACGGCCTGCTGCGGGCGACCCTCACCAGCGTCGAGCCGAAGACCGAGGAGGTGTCGGAAGCCGACATCGCGGAGGCGCTCGCCCTGCTCGGCTGGTCGGCCGCCGACCTCGACCCGGCCCTGCCCCCGCGGATCGCCTACGCCGGCGCCCGGCACCTGGTCCTCGCCGCCGGCACCCGCTCCCGCCTGGCCCGACTCGACTACGACTTCGACGGGCTGGCCGCCTACATGCGCGCCCGCGACCTGACCACCCTGCAACTCGCCTGGCGCGAGGCCACCGAGGTCTTCCACGTCCGCGACCCCTTCCCGGTCGGCGGTGTCGTCGAGGACCCGGCCACCGGCGCCGCGGCCGCTGCCTTCGGCGCCTACCTGCGCGAGCAGGGCGCGGTGACCGCCCCGGTCGTGCTGACGCTGCACCAGGGCGAGGACCTCGGCCGCCCGGGCGTGCTGCGGGTCGAGCTGAGCGCGGAGGACACCCGGGTACGGGTCTCCGGCACGGCGGTGGCGATCCCGTAGAACGCGGCTTCGCGGTAGCCTCCGGCCGGTGACCACGCTCTTGGAATCCATGTTGTCCTTCGCGGCCACCGGCCGGATCGGCCCGCTCCGGCTCGGCATGCCGGGCTCGGAGGCGGACCGGCTGCTGGGCCTGGCCGGGCCTACGTCGTCGCCGTTCAAGGACGGCAGCCTGGAACTATGGGTCGGCCCCGACCGGACGGTGCGGCTGCTGGGCTTCGACTCGGTGGACGGCTGCTTCTCGCCCCCCTCCTGGCTGGGACCGGCGGCCGGGGAGCGGGTCGAAGACCTGAGCCGCGCGGCCGTGTTCGACGGACTCGGCAGGCTCGGCTGTGCCTGGGGCCACGACGAGGCGCTGACCTTCGACGATCAGGCCGCCGTCCTGACAGAGTCCGACGTCTCCGCGGTCTTCACGCGTCGTCAGTCGGCGGCGGACGGATGGGTGCTGCACAGCCTCTATGCGTCGGCGGGCGGCTGAACGGGCTCCTGTACCCACTAGTATGTACAGACGTGGGCGAGTGAATCAGTCCTGCCGACCGACGGAGAGGAAGCCGAGATGCCCTTTGTCCGGATCGACGCACTGCGAGCCGACGCCGCACGGCTGGACGCGCTCGGCCGCGCGGTGCACGAGGCCCTGATGGACACCATCGGCATCCCGCCGGAGGACAACTTCCAGGTGCTGGTCGGCCACGACGGCGCCAACAGCACGCTGCGCTACGGCGATTACCTCGGCGTGCACCGCGACGAGGGCATCGTCTACATCGCGATCACCCTGCGCGCCGGCCGGACCCCCGACCAGAAGCGGGCGTTGTACCGGCGGATCGCCGAACTCGCCGAGCAGTACGCGGGCACCGAGCCGCGGAACGTGTTCGTCACGCTCACCGAGAACGCGTCGATCGACTGGTCCCTCGGCAACGGCCTGGCCCAGTACGCCCCGTCCGCCGCTCCGAAGCGCTAGAGGGGGAGCACCATGCCCTCCTCGGCCGCGACCACCTCGCCCGCGAAGCCGCTCGCGGCCTCCGCCGCCCACCGGGTGCGGTCGCTGCCGGGCCAGAAGTGGGTGAGGAGCAGGCGCTTCGCGCGGGCGCGGGTGGCCCAGGCTCCGGCTTCGGCGGTGCTCAGCAGGAGGGGGTCGCGGTCCGGGCCGTGGAGGGTGGCTCCGGCGATGAACAGGTCGGCGTCTGCGGCGAGTTGGGTAAGTTCCTCGGCTGGTCCGGCGTCGCCGCTGTAGACGAGGGTGAGGCCCGGCGCGGTCAACCGCACGCCCGCGTGCGGGACATGATGCGGCAACAGTGCGGAGTCGAGCCGGAACGACCCGAGTTGGTGGCTTCCGGCGGGGAGCGGGTGGAGGTCGAAGACGTCGAGGAGGTCCTCGGTCGGTTCCATCGCCTGCACCCGGGCGAGCACCCCGGGCGGGCAGTACAGCGGCAGCCGGGCGCCGCGCTGCTCCGCGAAGTAGCGGGCACGGCACAGCGCGCTGAGGTCCGCGCAGTGGTCGGGGTGCTCGTGGGTGATCACCACGGCGTCCAACTGCTCGGCACCGCAGTGCTCCTGCAGCCGGGGGAAGGTCGCATAACCGAGGTCCAGTGCCACCCGGAACCCGTCGTACTCCACCAGGAAGCCGCTGGCACCCCGCCCGGCCTCGGGCCAGGCGCCACACGTTCCCAGTATCGTCAGTCTGCGCACCGGCCGATGATCTCACGTGCCCGCAGGCGTCGGTCGCGCCGGAAAATCGTTCGCGTCCGGATGCCCCGGTGGGTGAAGCTGCCCGGATGCAGCGAGCGAACAGTCGGTCCGTGACGGTCGATCTCACCTACGGGAACGAGTGCTTCGGACAGTTGGGCCCGTTCGAGGTGGAGCTCGGCTGGTGGTCCTCCGTCGACGGGGTGGTCACCCGGGCGACCGAGCTGGCCGGGGTGCCGGTGCTCGTGGCGCGGCTGGTCGACGGGCACAGTGAGGACCCGGGCCACGGCGGCCTGGTCCGCTACCACGCCGAGGCGGTGCGGCGGCCGACGGCACTCGACTCCCGCCCCCTGGACGGCGAAACGGCCGCACTGATCGCCCCCGACCCACTGCGCGCGGCCTGGGCGACGCCGGAGGGCCTGCGGGAGGCCCTGGCCTGGGCGGAGGCGGAGCTGGCGGCGCTCGGTCGCCCAACTGTCGGCCCTGCGCAGCAGATCCGGACCTGGAACCTCTCCGGTCTCGTCCGTCTCCCGACCGCTGGCGGCACCGACGTGTGGCTGAAGAGCACCACCCCGGCCTTCAACGCCCGTGAGGGCGAGGTCATCGCGCTGCTCGACGGCGTCGACCCGTCCCTCGTCCCGACCGTCCTCGCCGCAGACCCGGCGGGCGGACGGCTGATGCTCGACCACGTCCCCGGCGAGGACTGCTGGAGCCCGTCCGCCGCCATTGTCGCCGACGTCGTCCCCCGCCTGGTGGCCGCCCAGGCGACACTCGCCGACCGCCGAGCCGCCCTCGCCGGTCTGCGCGACCGTACGCCCGGCGCGCTGCTCGCGCAGCTGAGGACGCTGCTGGAGCGGCTCCCCACCGAGACCGACCTGACGCCCGAGGAACTGGATCGCCTCCGCGCCTTCGCCGCCGAGAACCTCCCCGAGCTGCTGGACCGGCTGGCTGCCTGCGGCCTCCCGGAGACCCTGGTGCACGGCGACTTCCACCCCGGCAACTGGCGCTCCGACGGTACGACTTCGGTCGTCGTCGACTACGCCGACGCCTGCCTCGGCCACCCCGCCCTGGACGGCCTGCGCCCCCGCGCCTACCTCACCCCTGCGGCCTGGCAGCACCATTCCCGGGTCTGGACGAACGCCTGGCAGCAGCACGCCCCCGGCTCGGACCCGCACCGGGCACTGGAACTCGCCGAGCCCCTCTACCACCTGTCCTACGCGCTGCGCTACCAGGAGTTCCTGGATCACATCGAGCCCAGCGAACGCCCCTACCACGAGGGCGACCCAGCCGCGCAGCTGCGTGCCGTCCTGGAGTGGGCGCAGAGCAGCTAAGGCCTGATCGGCAGGCCGCGCAGTTCCCCGACGCGCAGAAGTCGTGCGAAGAGGAGGAACAGCAGCGCCATCGCGATGCCGCCCGCGGCCAGCGGGACGGCCGGTATCCAGGAGGTCGGTGCCGGGCCGTGGCTGCAGGCGCGGGCGATGAGCCAGCCGGCGGTCCCGGCTCCGGCGGCGGCCGTGGTCAGCTTGGCGTAGGTGCGGCAGATCCGCCTGCCGTCGAGGAGTCCCCCGGTGCGGCGCCGGAGTCGCAGGGCTGTGAGGAACAGGCCGATGGCGTAGGACAGGGCGTAGGCGGCGGCCATCCCGGTGACCGCCCACCGGGGGGACAGCAGTTGATGGCAGGCGACGGCCAGAGCGATGTTGATGCCGCTGATCCACAGCGCCATGCGGAACGGCGTGCGGGTGTCCTCGAAGGCGTAGAAGCCGCGCAGCAGGAGGTACTGGGCTGAGAACGGGATCAGCCCCAGGCCGAAGGCCTGCAGCATGTGGCCCAGGGGGACGGTTGCTGCGGCGTCGGCGGCTCCGTGGGCGAACAGCAGCTGCGCGACCTGCGGGCCGAAGGCGGCGAAGAAGAACGCCGCCGGGACGATGATGACGCCGCTGACCCGGAGCGCCTGGGAGAGATCGGCGCGCAGGTCGTGGAGACGGTGCTCGGCGACCGCCCGGCTCATCCGCGGGAGGAGCACGGTGATGAGGGAGACCGTGACGATCGACTGGGGGAGCATCCAGATCTGCTGGGCGTAGCTGTAGGCGGTGTAGCCGACCCCGTCGGTGGGCAGGGCGGCGTCCGCGGCGGAGGCCAGGCGGGTGACCACGGTGCTCGCCACGAGGTTGGCCAGGACGTACAGCAGGGTCCAGCGCGCCGCGCTCACGCTTTTGCGCAGGCCGGTGCCCCGCCAGTCGAAGCGCGGTCGCAGGCAGAAGCCGGCCGCGCGAGCGTACGGGATCAGGGCGAGTGCCTGGAGGGCCAGGGCGAGCGTGGTTCCGATGCCGAGCAGCCGGACCTGGGCACCGGTGATGTCCGAGACCTTTGCCGGGGCCGTCATCATGCCGAGGTACAGGCCGAACATCGTGATCAGCACGATGTTGTTCAGGACCGGGGTCCACATCATCGCCCCGAACCGGTTCCGGGCGTTGAGGGTCTGTCCGAAGATGCTGAACACGCCGTAGAAGAATATCTGCGGGAGCAGGAAGCGGGCGAAGACCACGGTCAGCTCGAACGCGTCGTGGGTGGCGGGGGTGTCGTGTTGGTAGATGCCGATGATCTCGGGAGCGGCCAAGGTGGCCAGCGCGCTGCCGACGCCCAGAACGCACAGCACGAGGGTGACCAGGCGCTGTTCGAAGGCGGCCCCGCCGTCGGGATCCTCTGTTCGGGCCCGGACCAGTTGGGGGACCAGGACGGAGTTCAGCGCGCCGCCGATCAGCAGGAAGTACAGGCTGGTGGGCACCGTGTTGGCCTGGTTGTAGGTGGTGGCCAGCAGCCCGGTGCCCAGTGCCGCGGCCTGGAGCACCTGGCGGATCAGTCCGGTGGCGCGCGAGACCACCGTCCCGGCGGCCATCAGCGCGGACGACCGCAGCACGCCACCGGCGGCGGCCCGCGCGGGGGCGGCATGGCGCCTGCGTGGCACCGTCGATCGCGCTGACTTCTCGGGTGATGTCTCCTCGGTCATGGGCACAATCTACGATTCGAAACCCCGTCGGCTCATGGGGATTTGGATCTTCGACGTACGGACTCCGGCGGGTCGGGCGTCGGGAAGCCGTGGTCGACCCCGGCATAGACCAGCGAGGTGGAACGTACGAGCCGAGGGCCCGGGCCGGAGCTGCCGGTGCAGCAGCTGGAGTGCTTCGCCGTTCTGGTGGACCAGCCGCAGTTCGGGCGGACGGCGGAGGTGCTCAGGCTCATTGATCGCCGGGAAAGCCCCGGTGCCGCCTGCCACCGCAGTCGCAGCAGGCGGCACCGGGTGGTCCGTCACTCCGCCGGGGCGATCCGGTACCCGCCGCGCGCCGAGTGGAGGGCCAGCGCCTCGACCGGGCAGAACTCGACCGCCTCGGCCAGCCCGTCCGTCAACTCCGCGCCGCTGACGGCGTATTCGGCCACCGGCTGGGCTCGGCCGTCGGCGTCCAGGACCAGCGAGCCGGGGGCACTCAGCGCGCACATCCCGGAGCCGATGCACCGGTTCCGGTCGACGCGGACCACCACGGCCCCGGCCCCCGCGGAGCCCGTCACCAGGCGACCTGCAGCGAGTTGGGGCTGCGGGTGAGCAGCCCGCGCCGCCAGTCGATTCCCTCGACCGGGTCGGCCATCCGCAGCGCGGGCAGCCGGCGGGCCAGCCGGTGCAGGGCGAGTTCGAGCTCCATCCGGGCCAGCCAGGCGCCCAGGCAGTGGTGCGGGCCGGCACCGAAGGTGAGCATCGGCGCGGCCAGCGGGGAGAACAGTTCGGTGCTCAGATCCCCGGTGTAGACGGCCGGGTCCTGGTTGGCGGCGTTGGCGTCGGCGGCCACCACGCTGCCGGCCGGGATCACCACCCCGCCGATCTCCACGTCCTCCACCGTGCGGCGCAGCAGCCCGGGCGTGTGCTCGCGGGCGTCGCCGAGCGGGACGGCGCGCAGGATCTGCTCGGTCGCGGCGGCGGCGCTGGCCTCGTCGGAGGCGAGCCGCTGCCAGGCCTCGCGGCCGTCCTCCAGCAGGTAGACCAGGGCGTTGCCGAGGCTGGTCATGGTGGTCTCGTGCCCGGCCACCACCAGGCCGATGACCAGCGCGATCAGCTGCCCCTCGGTGATCGAGCCGTCCTCGGCTGCGGCCGCGAGCAGGCTGCTGACCAGGTCCTCGCCGGGGGCGGCGCGGCGCTCGGCGATCACCTCGGTGCCGAAGGCGGCGAACTCGGTCATCGCGGTGCCGATCGCCTCGGCGGTGTAGGCGGTGGCGGACAGCGCGTGGTCGCTCCAGTGTGCGAGCCGTTTGCTGTCGAGGTTGTCCAGGCCCATCAGACGGCTGATCACCGCGACCGGCAGCGGACGGGTGTAGGCGGCAACGATGTCGGCGGGGGAGCCGTGCTCGATCAGCTCGTCGATCAGCGACTCGACCACCGAGGCCACCCAGGGCTTCCAGTGGGCGATCGCGCGCGGGGTGAACGCCCGCTGCACGGTGCGGCGCAGCCGCTGGTGCTCGGTGCCGTCGATGTTCAGCATGCTCTGCGGGTCGTCCAGGATGTTCGGCGTGACCGTGACCGGCGGGGCGTCCGGCGCGTAGAGCGGGGCGCGGCCCAGCCGCGGGTCGGTGAGCACCTGCCGTACGTCGGCATGCCGACTGACCAGCCAGACCGGGGTGCCGGTGGGCAGCGCGGCGAGCCGCGGCGGGCCGGCTTCCAGATGGCGCAGGCAGTGCAGCGGGGGGAGCGGGGCGGTGCCGGTGCCGGCACCGGTCGCACTGTTCTCGGTGGACATCCGTACTCCAGACTCCAGGTCAGCGGGCCGCGCGGGGCGGTCCGACGGGGGGTGATCCGGGATCGTGCGGGGGACTGGCGGTTCGGCCGGGGCGGCTCGACTCGGGGCCGGGGTGCGGGCGGACGGCCGGATCCTCGGGGCCTCAGGACCTCAAGGCCTCAGGACCGGGGTCCGGGTGGACCGGCGACGCAGCCCGCGCAGGGGCGCGGCCCGTGCGCGGGGTGGCGCGAAACGTACGGGGCGTACGGTCGGTACGCGCCCGGCACGGGCGGCGCGCGGTGGCGTGCCGTCAGGTGGGGCGGGTGTGCTGAGCGTGGTCGCGTGGACCGCTTCTGCTACGACCGTACGTGGGCGGCGGGGCACCCGTCTGCGGCACTTCCGGCCAACGGCAGTGCTTTCCGGGCAGTTCGTTGCCCGCTGACGGGCGCTCAGCGCCACTTACACGCCCCCTGTGCCGAGCTGCGCCGGGGCGGGCATCGCGTGAGACGTGGTCAGGCGGCGGACATGCGCCTGGCACATGCGGTGAGCCGGATCACCCGAGCCGGTCCGTCGGTGGCCGACCGGCTGGGCGCTACGCTTCGTGGGCAGAGCTACTGGAGTCCTTACAATTCCTCTGCAGTCGTTTGTCGCAGGTCACGCCGGTGCAGAGCCGCACCGGCCGACGGAGGTGGATTCGGATGCCCCAGCAGGTCAAGGCAGTCATCGCGCGCGCCAAGGGCGCGCCCGTGGAGGTGACCACGATCGTGGTGCCGGACCCGGGGCCGGGCGAGGCGGTGGTCCGGATCCAGGCCTGCGGGGTCTGCCACACCGATCTCCACTACCGCGAGGGCGGCATCAACGACGAGTTCCCGTTCCTGCTCGGCCACGAGGCCGCGGGCATCGTGGAGTCGGTCGGTGAGGGCGTCACCGAGGTCGAGCCCGGTGACTTCGTCGTCCTCAACTGGCGCGCGGTGTGCGGCCAGTGCCGCGCCTGCAAGCGCGGCCGCCCGCAGTACTGCTTCAACACCCACAACGCCAGGCAGAAGATGACGCTGCTGGACGGCACCGAGCTGTCCCCGGCGCTGGGCATCGGCGCGTTCGCCGAGAAGACCCTGGTCGCCGCCGGCCAGTGCACCAAGGTCGACCCGGCCGCCGAGCCGGCCGTCGCCGGCCTGCTGGGCTGCGGCGTGATGGCGGGCATCGGCGCCGCGATCAACACCGGCAACGTCGGCCGGGGCGACTCGGTCGCCGTGATCGGCTGCGGTGGCGTCGGCGGCGCGGCCGTGCTGGGCTCCCGGCTGGCGGGCGCGGCGAAGATCATCGCCGTCGACATCGACGACCGCAAGCTGGAGACGGCCCGTACGCTCGGTGCCACCCACACCGTCAACTCCCGCACCACCGACCCGGTCGAGGCGATCCGCGAGCTGACCGGCGGCAACGGCGCGGACGTGGTGGTGGAGGCGGTCGGCCGCCCCGAGACCTACCAGCAGGCCTTCTACGCCCGGGACCTGGCCGGCACCGTCGTCCTGGTCGGCGTCCCCACCCCGGAGATGACCCTGGAGCTGCCGCTGCTGGACGTCTTCGGCCGCGGCGGCGCGCTGAAGTCCTCCTGGTACGGGGACTGCCTGCCGTCCCGCGACTTCCCGATGCTGATCGACCTCTACCTCCAGGGCCGCCTGGACCTCGGCGCCTTCGTCTCCGAGACCATCGAACTCGACGGGGTGGAACAGGCCTTCGACCGCATGCACCAGGGCGACGTCCTCCGCTCGGTGGTGATCCTGTGACCTCCGCCCGTATCGACCGGCTGGTCACCGCCGGGACCTTCGAGCTCGACGGCGGCAGCTGGGAGGTGGAGAACAACGTCTGGATCGTCGGCGACGACCAGGAGGCGGTGGTGATCGACGCCGCGCACGACGTCGGGGCGATCGAGGCGGCGCTCGGTGGGCGGCGGCTGTTGGCGATCGTCTCCACCCACGCGCACAACGACCACATCGACGCCGCCCCGGCCCTCGCCGCGCGCACCGGTGCGCCGATCCTGCTGCACCCGGACGACCTGCCGCTGTGGAAGCTCACCCACCCCGAGCGGCTCCCGGACGGCGAACTCACCGACGGGCAGCGGATCGAGGTGGCCGGCACCGTGCTGACCGTGCTGCACACCCCGGGCCACGCGCCGGGCGCGGTCTGCCTGTACGCGCCCGAGCTGGGCACCGTGTTCACCGGCGACACCCTGTTCCACGGCGGCCCGGGCGCGACCGGCCGCTCGTTCTCGCACTTCCCGACCATCATCGCGTCGATCCGCGAGCGGCTGCTGTCGCTCCCGGCCGAGACGGTGGTGCGCACCGGCCACGGCGACCCGACCACGATCGGCGCCGAGGCCCCGGCCCTGCCGGAGTGGATCGCGCGCGGGCACTGAAGCCGGATCGGTGCGGAAGCCGGATCGGCACGGAAACCGGATCGGTGCGGCCCCCGGGAAGTTGATCGTTTCCCGGGGGCCGTACGATCGCGATCATGGCCCATGACCCGCGCGACCTCGACGAAGCCTTCCGCGCCTTCTGGCGCGAGCGGCACATCTCCACCCTGACCACCACCCGCCCGGACGGCTCGCCGCACGTGGTGCCGGTCGGCGTGACGTTCGAGCCGGAGACGGGCATCGCCCGGGTGATCACCAGCCGCACCAGCCGCAAGGCCCGCAACGTGGCGGCCGCCGGGCCGGAGGGCCTGCGGGTGGCCGTCTGCCAGGTGGACCGGGCCCGCTGGTCCACCCTGGAGGGCGTCGCGGTGCTGCGGGACCAGCCCGAGCAGGTCGCCGACGCGGAGCGGCGCTACGCCGAGCGCTACCGCACGCCCCGGGAGAACCCGGACCGGGTGGTCATCGAGATCACCGTGGAGCGTGTCCTCGGCCGCGCCTGAGCATTCCCGAGGGGATCACTCCGCGAGCGCCGGGGCGATCCGGCGCAGCACGGAGGGCCAGCCCTGCCCCGTGCCCTGGTGGGCCTGCCGGCCATCGGGGTGTCCTGGTCGAACCCCGCGTGCTCCAGCAGCAGCCGCGTCCCGTGCCCCTCGGGCACCAGCCGCCAGGTGACGGTGGTGTCCAGCGACCGCTCGGCGAAGCTGTACTTCAGCAGCCGCTCCACCTTCACCTCGACGACCTCGCAGGGC
The DNA here is from genome assembly GCF_053598235.1 of Kitasatospora sp. NPDC001159. NCBI lineage: Bacteria > Bacillati > Actinomycetota > Actinomycetes > Kitasatosporales > Streptomycetaceae > Kitasatospora > Kitasatospora sp. NPDC001159. The sequence continues at coordinate 8,836 of NZ_JBSFJV010000093.1, read as the reverse complement.
TGCTGCCCCCACGCCCCCATGTCCAGCGTGAACCGGTGCCCCACCACCGCCTTCACGTCCCCGGCGGCCCACCACCGCGCGTGCAGCTCCGGATCGGTCAGCGCCTCCCACACCCGCGCCGGCGGGTACGGCAGGAACTCGTCGCAGTGGATCGCGGCCTTCTCGGTCATGGAATCTCCTCGTCCAGGAGCTCGCGCAGCGAACGCATCCGCTGCCTCCAATACTGCTCAAACGGATGGAGCCACTCCTCGACCTCGGCGAGCGGCCCGGGCTCCAGGTGGTAGTACCGATGCCGCCCGCGCGGCTCCTCGCGCACCAGCCCCGCGCCCCTGAGCACCGCCAGGTGCCCGGAGACCGCGGGCCTGCTGAGCTCGAAGTCCCCGGCCAGCTCCCCGGCCGCTCGCGGCCCTTTCTGGAGGCTTTCAAGAAGCTTCCGTCGCAGGGGATTGGCCAGCGCGCTGAAGACATCGACATCCGCCATGCCTCCACCATGTGTCGGAGACCCCCGACATGTCACAGCAGGACAACCACCGAGTCCCCGACCGGACGGGGTCCTTCTCCCGGCCGCTCATCGGCAGTAGCCGCAGCGCGGCGAAGGCGTTTTTCAGGGGTCGTCCGCTGCCGGCTCGCTCAGGCAGGAGGAGCGGCGCAGCGGCGAGGTCTGCTGGAGCCACCGGAGCGCTCGCCCGAGTCGGGTCGGAGCCCGCATGGACCAGTACGCCACGCAAGACGGGTTGGAGTTGCGACGTGGATCGAGTACCCGCAGGCTGTTTATCTGGTGTGCGGCCGTGATGACGCGAAGAAGGGATCAGGCTGCAGAACCATGTGCGCCCGGTCGACCCTCCCGAACGTCGGTCTGGGTGACGTCGTGTGCCGTCGTACGGGCCGGTATCCCGGTGAGTGCCCGTCGTGCATTCTCCAACGGCCGCCTCAGCGCAGAAAGCGGTGGACGGGAACCGGCTTCGTCATTCCCGTCGCTTCGCAAACCCCGTCGGACTCCGCGGCAGATGTCCTCTCGGCGGCGTGCGCCACGGACTCCCCTCTCGATCCGCAGTCTCCGCTGACCGCCTGGTCCGCAGCGGCCCAAGTGATGCATCCGAATGGTCCAGGCATTCGATATGGCCGCCGGTTGCCACAGCCTGCCACCAGCGAGAAGGAGCCACCGAACATGAACGGAAAGCAGAAGACACTCGCAATCCTGACGGGAACCGTGCTGGCGGCCGGACTCACCAGCCCGGCCTCCGGGGCCGCCGCCCCCGGCGCTCCGTCCCCGACCACGAGCGCCGCCGCTGCGGGGTCCGGGACGTCGGTCGTGGAGTGGAACCGCGAGCTCATCACGATCCTGAGCGATCCCAAGGCGCAGCCGCCCACCGTCCACCCCACGCGCAGCTTCGCGCTCCTCCAGGCCGCCGAGTACGACGCGGTGGCATCGATCTCCCGGACCGATCCCCCCTACCTGTTCTCGGTGTCGGCGCCGCGAGGCGCCCGTGCGGACGTCGCAGCGGACCAGGCGGCCCACGACGTACTGGTCGCGCTGTACCCGGCCGAGCGCGCAAGCGTGGACCAGCAGCTGAGCAGTCAGTTGTCCGCGATCACCGACGGCGCCGACAAACAGACGGGCATCGCCGTGGGAGCAGCTGTCGCCGGCAGGCTGATCAGCCTGCGGTCCGATGACGGGTCCTCGGCCACGCCACCGCCGTTCACCCCGGGCACCGCCCCCGGCGACTACCGGCTCACACCGCCCGACTTCCCCGCACCGGTGTTCACCAACTGGGGCTCGGTCAAACCTTTCATGCTGACGAGCGGGAGCCAGTTCCGCCCGGCGGCGCCGCCGGCCGTGGGCACCGCCGAGTACGCCGCCGCTCTGAACGAGGTCAAGAGCCTGGGGAGCAAGACCAGTACCACCCGTACCGCCGATCAGACCGCGGCCGCGACGTTCTGGGCGGCAGCACCCGTCTGGAACGTCTGGAACCAGGTCGCGCAGGACCTCGTCACCTCCCAGAACGCGAGCCTGGAGCAGGCGGTGAAGGTCTTCGCCCGGCTCGACCTGTCCCTCGCCGACACCGCGATCGCGATGTACGACGCCAAGTACGCCTACCACGTCTGGCGGCCCGTCACCGCCATCCAGCTCGGCGACACGCACTACAACCCGGGCATCGTCGGCGATTCCAACTGGACCCCCCTCCTGCCGACCGCCCCGGACCCGACCTACCCCGGCGCCCACGGCGCTCTCAGCCAGGCCGCGGCAACGACACTCGCCGGGTTCTACGGCGCACAGCACCAGCTCACGGTGACCTCGAAGGGCGTCAGCCGAACCTTCGCCAGCTTCCAGGACGCCGCCACCGAAGCGTGGCTCAGTCGGATCTGGTCCGGCCAGCACACCTCCCTCGACAACGGCGCCGGTCAGAAACTCGGCACGCAGGTGGCCGATTTCGTGGCACAGCATCTCTGACCGCCCGCACCCGCACGGCGTGAACGCCCCGTGATGAGCAGCCGGCTGTACCCGACGTGTCGGGTACAGCCGGCTCCTCGTAGCGCAGGCGCCGAAGGGATCTGCGGGGTTGGTCGGCGCGCTGAAGACATCGACGCCCGCCATGGCTCCCCCATGCGTCGGAAATCGCCGACATGTCGACTTCTCCCGACGCTTCTTCCGGTCGCCGCGGCCTGCGGCGGGACCGCCCTCGCGCTGGTTCGGCCGTGGGCCCTAGGCTGGACGGCATGGGTGTGCCCGCGACGACTCTCGGCGGTACGGCGGCCGATGCGGTGGGCCTGGAGGCGCTGGTGCGGCTGCTGGCCGGGCGCGGTGTCGTGGTGCTCAGCGGTGCGGGGCTGTCGACGGAGTCGGGCATCCCCGACTACCGGGGCGAGACCGGCAGCCAGCGGCGCGGGTCGCCGATGACGTACCAGGAGTTCACCGGCAGCGAGGCGGCCCGGCGCCGGTACTGGGCGCGCAGCCACGTCGGCTGGCGCACGATCGCGCGGGCCGAGCCGAACGCCGGGCACCGTGCGGTGGAGCAGCTGCGGCGCTCGGGCCATGTGTCGGCGGTGATCACCCAGAACGTGGACGGCCTGCACCGTGCGGCCGGTACGCGGACGGCGGTGGAGCTGCACGGCGGGCTGCACCGGGTGGTCTGCCTGGGGTGTCGGTGCGGCAGCTGGCGCGTGGAGCTGGACCGGCGGCTGGAGGCGCTGAACGCCGGCTTCCGGGCGGCGTCGGTCCGGGTCAACCCCGACGGGGACGCCGAACTGCCGCAGGCGCTGCTGGACGGCTTCCGGGTCGCCCCCTGTACGGCCTGCGGGGGAGTGCTCAAGCCGGACGTGGTCTTCTTCGGCGAGACCGTGCCCAAGCCTCGGGTCCGGCGCTGCTACGAACTCGTCGACGCCGCCCAGGCGTTGGTGGTCCTCGGCTCGTCGCTCACGGTCATGTCCGGTCTGCGCTTCGTCCGCCACGCCGCCCGGGCGGGCACGCCCGTGGTGATCGTCAACCAGGGCGCCACCCGTGGGGACGACCTGGCCGAGGCCAGGGTCGGCCTGCCGCTGGGCGCGGTGCTGACCGAGGTCGCCCGGCGGGTCAGGGCCGGGTCCCCGCCAGCCTGAGCAGGGCGGCCTTGAGGGCGCCGACGAACGCCTCGTGAGCGGCCTCGTCGACCAGGTCGAGGGAGAGGTAGGGGTTGAGGTCCTCCAACTCGACGAGGAGGAGTTCGCCCTCGGGGGTGCGGCAGGCGTCCACCCGCTGGATGCCGTGCTCGACGGTGTTCCACGCGATGAAGCGGTGGGCGAACTCCAGGTCGGCGGCGGTGGGCTCGTACCGTTCGAGGCGCCAGCGCTGCTCGGGGTCGGGGGCGTGCAGGGCGTACTGGTAGGCGTCGTCGACGAAGTAGAAGGAGACCTCGTAGGCGAAGCGGATCAGCGGCTGGACCAGGACACCGTCGTACGTCAGGGCGTCGAGCTGGTCGCGGGACACGATCCGCAGGCCGATCGAGTCGGCGCCGAGCTTCGGCTTGACGACGTATTCGGGGACGACGGGCAGACGGGCGAGGTCCTCGGCCCGGTCGACGGTGGGGATGACCGGGTACCCGGCGGCGCTCAGGTCGAGCAGGTACTGCTTGCCCGCCATGTCGGCGCGACCGGTCAGCTGGGTGTAGACACGGGTGCCGCGTTCGAGCGCGGCGCTGCGGAAGGCCTCGTACTCAGCACGGTAGTTGAGTACCGGGCCGCTGTTGCGGACGAGGACCACGTCGAAGGCGTCCATCAGCGCGACGGCGTCGAGCGGGTGGCACAGCGCGACGTCGAAGTCCTCGCGCAGGCGGGCGGAGAGCCGGATGTCCTCGTCGCAGTACCGGCGGCCCCGGGCCTGGTAGGCCAGGTCGGTGACGAGCAGGAGTCCGGGCTTGGCGGCGGGCATGTCGTCTCCTGGAGATCATCTGTCCCGCTCAGCCTACTACGACCGCTTTTGTCGAGAGTCGGCCGCATGTTGGCCGCAGCCCGACCGGACTTGCCATGCCGTACCCGTGAGTTGGCTAGACTGCGCGGGCCTGACGGGATCACAGATAAAGGGGCAGCGGATGAGCGCGGACGAGACCTGGATGACGGCCGCCGGACCGGGGATGTCCGGCGAACCGGCCGTCCCGCACATACGCCAGGACATCCCGCACAGCGCCCGGATGTACGACTACTTCCTCGGCGGCAAGGACAACTTCGCCGTCGACCGCGAAGCCGCCGAACGGGTGCTGACCGTCTTCCCCACCATGCGCATCGCCGTCCAGGCCAACCGCACCTTCATGCACCGCGCCACCCGGGCCCTGGCCCGGCGCGGCCTGCGCCAGTGGCTGGACATCGGCACCGGCATCCCCACCTCGCCGAACCTCCACGAGGTCGCCCAGAGCGTGGAGCCGGGCGCCCGCGTGGTCTACGCCGACAACGACCCCGTCGTCCTGGCCCACTCCCGCGCACTGATGACCAGCACCCCCCAGGGCCGCACCGCCTACGTCCACGGCGACGTCCGCGACCCGGCCTCGATCCTGGCCACCGCCGAGGTGGCGCGGACCCTCGACCTGGACCGGCCCGTGGTCCTCTCGATGGTGGCGCTGCTCCACTTCGTCCCCGACCTGGACGACGCCCACGCCATCGTCAAGCACCTTCTGGACCCGCTGCCGCCGGGCTCCGTCCTGGTCCTCTCCCACGCCACCGCCGAACTCGACCCGCCCGGTGCCACCAAGGTCGAGGAGATCTACAACCAGGCCGGCACCTCCCTGCGGCTGCGCCCCAAGGCGGAGTTCGCCACCTTCTTCGAGGGCCTCGACCTGCTCGATCCCGGTATCGTCCCCGCCCACCGCTGGCACCCCGACGAGACGGACGACCCCGCCGGGCTGCTTCCGGCCGACGTCACGGACGCCCAGGTCTCCTTCTACGCGGGTGTCGCCGTCAAGCCGTAGCGCGATTTCCCCGTCCGACTCCGGCCGAATTGACCTGCTGGTAGGTCAGATTCCTCGTACATCTGCGCGTTCGGGATCAGAGGGCGGATCGCGCCTTCGACCCGGCCGTGGCCGGAGGCGGTGCACGGGCTGCTCGCGACGCAGGGGGCGGAGGTCGCCCGGCTGCTGGGGGCCGCCGTCGTGGCCCTCGCGGCGATGCCGCGCTGAGTGGTGCGCGCTGAATGGTGACGGTCCGCGAGCCGCGGTACCCCCGTTGCCGCGGCTCGCGGACCAGCGGACGGGCGGTGCCGGGGCACCGTCCGTCGGTCCGGCGGATCAGTTGCTCTCGTTGATGCAACTGCCCGTGTACGTACCGCCGTTGGCGCTGCTGAAACCGCACCACCAGCCAGCGGCGACATAGCCGTACGGCGTGTAGGCGACGGTGTACCAGGTGCCGCCGGCCGCGTGGAAGCTCGTTCCGGTCACGACGGCGCCGGACGGGCTCGTGATCTGGATGTCGGCCCAGGTGCTCGCACCGTAGTAGGTGGCGTTCTCCATGGTGCTGACGTAGTAGCCACCGCCGTTGACGACGAAGCAGACCTTCGGGTCGACGCCGTCGCACGTGGTGGCCGAGGTGGGCCGGGTGATGTCGTCGGCGGTCGACGGGCTGCCGGCGACCTGCGGCCGGTCGGTCGACCGGTAGACGGTGAGCACCCCGTCAGCGGTCCTGACCTCCTTGACCGGCACGGCGCCGGGGTAGGCCGGGGCGGCCGCCGAAGCGTCCACCGTGCCGCCCGTACCGAGCACCGCGAGGGCGACGGCGACCACTGCGGTCCGGGCCGGACCCCTGGTCGGGCGCGAAGCGACCCTGCCGGCGTTCATGAGTTCCTCCTCGGGCGGATCCGTTCGGCGCTCATCCTCGCGGCGGCGCGGCGGGTCGCCCATGACGTTGACCTGACGTTGGCCTGACACTTGGGCCTGCCGCCCGCTACGCTCATTCGCGATCCGGGGTCGGACGGGTGGGGCGACGACACGGTTCGCAGGGGATCCGGGGGTATGTGTGGGGGCTGCTGTTTTCGCCGCGCTGTTGCGGGAGCGACGCCTGGCGGCGGGGTGGAGCCAGGACGAGCTCGCGGAGCGCTCGGGGGTGTCGGCGCGATCGATCAGCGCCCTGGAGGCGGGCGGGCGCCGCCCGCGGATGTCCTCGGTGGTCCGGCTCGCCGAGGCTCTCGGTGTGGACCCGGACACCCGTACCCGGTGGCTGACGGCGGCCCGGGACACGGGCCCGCATCGCTCGGTGGACGCTTCCGAGGAGGCCCCGGCGCCCGGAGGCGGTGCCGTCGTCTCCCCGCCGCTCCTTCCCGTCGTGTCGTCCGGCCCGTCCGGCCCGTCCGGCCCGTCCGGGCCGCAGCAACTGCCCATGGCCGTCCGGCACTTCACCGGTCGTGCCCGTGAGCTCCAGGTACTCGACGAGCTGTTGGCCGACGTGACCCCAGGCTGCGGAGCGGTCGTGATCTCGGCGATCGCCGGCACCGCGGGCGTGGGCAAGACCACGTTGGCCGTGCACTTCGCCCACCGGGTGGCCGACCGCTACCCCGACGGCCAGCTCTTCGCCAACCTGCGCGGGTTCGACCCCGCCCGGGACCCGGTCGACGCCGCCGACGTGGCGCGCGGCTTCCTGGACGCGCTGGGCGTTCCGGCCCTTCGTGTCCCCGCCGACCCGGACGGGCGGCTCGCGCTCCTGCGCAGCCGGCTGGCCGGCACCCGGACACTGATCGTCCTCGACAACGCCCGTGAGGCGGAACAGGTCCGTCCACTGCTGCCCGGCTCGAACACCTGCCTGGTCGTGGTCACCAGCAGGAACCGGCTGCCCGGGCTGGTCGCGCTGGACGGCGCCGTCCCGCTGACCCTGGACGTGCTCTCCCGAGCGGAGGCGCGCGAACTGCTCGCCCGCCGCCTGGGCCGAGGGCTCGTCGAGGAGCAGCAGGACGCGGCCGACGAGCTGATCGAGCTGTGCGCCCGGCTGCCGCTGGCCCTGAACATCGCCGCCGCCCGGGCGGCCGAGCACCCCGGCACCCCGCTCGACGTGTGGGCACGCGAACTGCGTGACTCCCGCGTGCGCCTGGACCTCCTGTCGGCAGGCGACAGCCACGCCGACGTCCGGGTGGTGCTCTCCTGGTCCTACCGCGCGCTGGCTCCGCAGGCGGCCCGGCTGTTCCGGCTGCTCGGCCTGCACCCGGGCCCGTACGTCAGCACGGCGGCGGCCGCGAGCCTCGCGGGCCTGCCGTTGTCCGAGACCCGCGCTCTGCTGGAGGACCTGCACCGCGCCCATCTGATCACCGCGCCGGAGCGGGGCCGGTACACCTTCCACGACCTGCTGCGGGCGTACGCCGCCGAGCAGGCGGAGGCCCTGGAACCCCCACAGGGGCAGGCCGAGGCGATGGTGCGGATGCTCGACCACTACCTCCACACCGCACACCGGGCCGGCTGCCTCGCCTACGCCGACGACGCCTCCTGGCAGTCGCTCGACCTCGCGGAACCGGCCGCCGGGGTGGCACCTGAGGACCTCACCGACCGTCGGCAGGCGCTCGACTGGTACCGGGAGGAGCAGCCAGCGCTGGAGCGGATCGTCGACCTGGCGCACCGGACGGGGGCCGACGTCCATGCCTGGCAGCTCGTCGGCGCGCAGGTGGCCTATCTGCTCAAGTCCGGGCTGTGGCAGCAGTGGCAGCGGGCGAGTGAGACCGCGCTGGCCGCCGCCGAGCGCACCGGGGACCTCGGTCGGCAGGCCCATGCCCACCGCTGGCTCGGCCAGGTGCACCGCTCCCAGGGCCGCCAGCCCCAGGCGCAGCGCGAACTACGCCTGGCCCTCGACCTGTTCGACGAGCTCGGGGACCGGCCGCGTCAGGGCAGGGCCCAGCTCGACCTCGCCATCGCCCACGGCGAGGAACACGCCAACGTCGAGGCGGTGGCCGAGTCCCGTCGGGCCCTGGAGCTGTTCCGGGCCATGGGCGACCCCTCCGGGCAGGCCCTCGCGCTCAACAGCATCGGCTGGTACCTGGCGCAGCAGGGCGAGCTCAGGGAGGCGCTCCCTTACTGCCGCAGCGCACTGGCACTGGCCCAGGACGCCGGGAACCTCCCCGGCCAGTCCTCCATCTGGGACAGCATCGGCTTCATCCACCACCACCTCGGTGAGTACCACGAGGCGCTCCCCGCCTACCACGAGTCACTGCGGCTGCGTCAGGCGGTCGGCGACTACTTCCTCCAGGCCGACATCCACACCCACATCGGCGACACCCACCTCGCCCTCGGGGACGTCGCGGCCGCCCTAGGAGCGTGGGTCAGTAACGAGCAAGCGGCTCCGCTCCCGTCACCGACGGATCGGTCGCGGCGGCCTCGGCGGGGCCTGTGTGGGGTTCGGG
>NZ_JBSFJV010000092.1:0-29495 GCF_053598235.1 Kitasatospora sp. NPDC001159 | reverse complement strand
GCCTCGGCGACGTGAAGGAGCGGATCGTCGAGTACCTGGTCGGCCCGGCGCTTGCGGACGGCCAGCCCCCCTCGATCGAGGGGGGCCGGGGCCGCCGCCGATTTCGCGGGAGGGCGCCGATGCGGTTAGACTCGTGCAACTGCTCGGCGAGGGATGCCGTGTGCCTGCTGGACGGGCACCGACACCGTGATCGACGCGCTGCCGGTAGCGGATTCCGTCCGCCGGCAGAAGCCGTTGCCGCCGAGTGACCCCCGAACGTACTGAGGGTGTGGTCCCGGCGGTTTTTCGCGTTGCCTGCACCCCCGCGCCAGTCTTCACGAGGAGTGCAGTCGTGTCCGAGATCCGCCTTGCCGCTGAGACCCGTACCGAGTTCGGCAAGGGTGCCGCCCGTCGCGCCCGCCGCGCCGGCTTCGTCCCCGGTGTCGTCTACGGCCACGGCCACGCCCCGGTTCACCTGAACCTGCCCGGCCACGACCTGATGATGGCCCTCAAGACCCCGAACGCCCTGCTGGTCGTCCCGATCGACGGCAAGGACGAGTACGTGCTGCCGAAGGCCGTCCAGCGCGAGGCCATCAAGCGCACCATCGAGCACGTCGACCTGCTGCTGGTCAAGCGTGGCGAGAAGGTCACCGTCGAGGTTCCGGTCCACACCGAGGGTGAGCTGGCCGCGGGCGGCAACCTGCTGGAGCACGTCCTGCAGGCCCTGCCGGTCGAGGCCGAGGCCACCCACCTGCCCGAGGCCGTCACCGTCTCGGTCGAGGGCCTGGAGGCCGGTGCCTCGGTCCACGCCAAGGACATCGTCCTGCCGGCCAACGTCTCGCTGGCCGTCGACGCCGACGCCGTCGTGCTGCAGGTCATCGCCGCCCAGGCCGCCCCGGCCGAGGGCGCCGAGGCCGAGGGCGCCGAGGCCTGAGCCTCCCAGCGCTTAACAGCTGAGACCGCTGCCCCGGTCGCTCCCGCTGGAGCGACCGGGGCAGCGGTGTGTCCGGGATGATGACGTCGAGCGCTAAGGCGAGGAGAGCAAGGAATGGCTGAGGAGTACGACGGGCCCTGGCTGGTGGTGGGGCTGGGCAACCCCGGGGAGCAGTACGCCCGGAACCGGCACAACATCGGCTTCATGGTGGTGGACCTGCTGGCGCGGCGGTTGGGCGCGAAGTTCAAGGCGCACAAGAGCCGGGCGCAGGTGGCCGAGGGTCGGCTGGCGGGCAGGCGGGTGGTGCTGGCCAAGCCGATGTCCTTCATGAACCTCTCCGGCGGGCCGGTGACGGCGCTGCGGGACTTCTACAAGGTGCCGGCCTCGGCGCTGATCGTCGTCCACGACGAGCTGGACATCGACTACGCGGCGCTGCGGCTGAAGCTGGGCGGCGGCGACAACGGCCACAACGGGCTGAAGTCGATCACCAAGTCACTGGGCCCGGACTACCACCGGGTGCGCTGCGGGATCGGTCGTCCGCCGGGCCGGATGGAGGTCGCGGACTTCGTGCTGAAGGACTTCTCCTCGACCGAGCGCAAGGAGCTGGAGTGGTTCGTGGACCGCTCGGCGGACGCGGTGGAGGCGCTGCTGTCCGAGGGGCTGGAGCGGGCGCAGGGCACGTACAACTCCTGACTGGCCGTCATGGACGTGCTGCGCGCGGTGCGCAACAGTCGTACAACGCTTGCCGTTCCAAACCTGAATCCATGTGAGAACCCTGTGCGGGATCGGATAGCGTCGGCCTGGTACGCGAACGGGTCGTGGGGAGTTCTCGATGCGGAGATTGCGTCCGGTCCGCCGACTTCGGCGGCTCCGGGTGGTCCGGCTGAAGCAGCTCGGACGACGGGTCGGCACGGCCGGTGCGCTGGGGGCGGCCGGAGTGTTGTTGTCCAGCGGTGCGGTGGCGCACGCCGATCCGGCGGCGGAGCCGGATCCGGCGGTCTCGCCGGAGCCGGCGGCGGTGCAGTTCGCTCCGGTGCTCGGCGACACGGTCGGGCCGGACGCCGGGCTGCTGGCGGTCGGCGGCGGCCTGGTGGTCGTGGCAGGCGGCGTCGCGCTGTGGCTGAAGCGCCGGCGCGCGGGCGAGCCCGCGGAGTAGGAACGTGACGTGAGGGGCCGGTGTCCACGGGAGTGGGCGCCGGCCCCTTCGTGTGTCCGGGATCCGGTCGCCGGCATGTCATCCGTTTTCGGTGGTCGGGGCGTCTGGAGGGTATGAAGCGCGAATCGATGCGCCCGGGGGGTTCCGGATCCGATCCGTTCGACGAGTTCGTGTCGGCTCGGTACCAGGCCCTGCTCCGGGGCGCCTACCTGATCACCGGGGACGTCCACGACGCCCGGGACCTGCTGCATGACGCGCTGGCCCGGGTGTATCCGAAACGGTCGGCGATCCGGGACCCGGGGGCGGCCGAGGGGTACGTCCGCCGGACGATGGTGCGCACCCACGTCTCGCGGTGGCGCCGCACCAGACGCGAGGTGCTGACGTCCGCGCCGCCGGACGGACCGGCGGCCCAGGAGGCCGAGCGGGACGAGCAGTTGGCGGCGGCGATGGCCGGGCTGCCCCGGCGGCAGCGCGCGGCGGTGGTGCTGCGTTACTACCTGGACCTGTCGGTCGCCCAGGTGGCGGAGGAGCTGGGGTGCTCGGTGCCCACGGCGAAGACCCATCTGGCGCGGGGGATCAAGGCGCTTCGACAGGAACTGGAACCGATCAAGGAGTTGGTGGGTCGTGAGCGCTGAGGACGGGTTCGAGGAGGAGCTGGTCGTCCGGCTCGGGGCGCGCGCGGCGGAGGTCGGCGGCAGCCCGCCGCTGGCCGAGCTGCGCGAGGCGGGGCGGCGACGGGCACGGCGGCAGGGTGTCGTGCGGGGGGTGACGGCGGTGGCGGCGCTGGCGGTCGGCGCGGGGGTGCTGACGCAGTTGGGCGGCGGTGGTTCGGGCGTCGGCAGTGCGGTGGGCGCGGCCGGGACGGGCCTGCCGTCGGCGAGCGCGACGCGGGGGTGGGGCCGGGACGACGTGAGCCCGCTCTTCGCGTGCACGGAGGGACCGACGTCGCTGCGGACGCCGGGGGTGCACTTCCACCCGAGCCTGCCGTCGTCCGGCGTTTCGTCGTCGGGGGTGCCGTCGTCCGGGGCGCCGTCGTCCGGCGTTTCGTCGTCGGGGGCGCCCGCGTCCGGGCCCGCGTCCTCGGGGTCGCCGTCGGCGCCGTCATCCGCGCAGTTGCAGCGGCTCGATCTGGAGCGGACGGCCGAGGCCGTGGGCAGGATGGCGACCACGAGCTACCGGGACCACTACTTCGGCCTCTGCTTCGAGGACGACACGAGCACGGTGCACGTGATGCGGGTCCCGGGCTCCAACCTGGACACCGCCGTGGCCCGGATGATGGCCGACCGGCCCGCGCTGAAGGTGCGGTTCGTCGACGCGGTCGCGTCGCTCGACGACCAGAAGGCCCTGGCGGCCCGGATCGACGGGGACCGCGCGTACTGGCGCTCCAAGGGCGTGGAGATCCAGTTCGTGGCGGTCGCCAACGACGGTGCCGGGCTGGTGGTCGACACCCCGCAGTGGGCCTCCGCCGGAGCGGAGGTCAAGGCGAGGTACGGCCCTCTGGTGGTCGAGGTCCGGTAGGGAGAACCAGCGGGGCCGGCGGCGGGCAGTGCGCCCGCCGCCGGCCCCTTCGCCGTGCGCGCCCGTCAGCCGGTGTTGCGCAGGCCGGCGGCGATGCCGTTGACGGTGAGCAGCAGCGCGCGGGCGCGCAGCGGGTCCTCGCTGCGGCCCGCCGCGACCTCCTCGCGCTGGCGGCGCAGCAGCGCGACCTGGAGGTAGGAGATCGGGTCGAGGTAGGCGTCACGGACGGTGAAGGTCTGCTTCAGCACCGGGTTGTGCTCCAGCAGTTCGCTCTCGCCGGTGAGCCGCAGGACCTCGCGCAGGGTGAGGTCGTGCTCGGCGACGATCTGGTCGAAGATGTGGTGCAGCTCGGTGGGTACCAGCTGCTCGACGTAGTGGCGGGCGATCCGCAGGTCGGTCTTGGCCAGCGTCATGGCGACGTTGGACAGGAAGTTGCGGAAGAAGTGCCACTGGCCGTGCATCTCGTCCAGCACGTCGCCGAGGCCGGCCGCGCGGGCGGCGGCGAGACCGGAGCCGACGCCGTACCAGCCGGGGACGATCTGGCGGGACTGGGTCCAGCCGAACACCCACGGGATGGCCCGCAGGCCGTCCAGGCCGGCGCCGGAGTCGGGGCGGCGGGACGGGCGGGAGCCCAGGTGCAGCGAGGCGAGCTGGTCGACCGGGGTGGCGGCGAAGAAGTACTTCGGCAGGTCGTCCTGGTCGACCAGGGCCCGGTAGGAGGTGTGGGCGGCCTCGGAGACCTGGTCCATCGCGGCGTCCCAGCGGGCCAGCTCCTCGGGGGCCTGGCGCGGGGAGGTGTGCAGAGCGGAGGCGGCCAGGGTGGCGGAGAGGGTCAGCTCCAGGTTCTCCCGGGCGAGGGAGGGGAGCAGGTACTTGTCGGAGATGACCTCGCCCTGCTCGGTGACCTTGATCTCGCCCTCCAGAGTGCCCCAGGGCTGGGCCAGGATGGCCTCGTGCGAGGGCCCGCCGCCGCGGCCGACGGTGCCGCCGCGGCCGTGGAAGAGGCGCAGCCGGATGCCGTAGCGGTGGGCGACGTCGCGCAGCCGGCGCTGGGCCCGGTGGATCTCCCACTGGGAGGTGGTGATGCCGCCGAACTTGGAGGAGTCGGAGTAGCCGAGCATGACCTCCTGGACGTCGCCGCGCAGCGAGACGAGCAGTCGGTAGGACGGGTCGGAGAGCATCTCGTCCAGGATGCGGTCGGCCTGCTGGAGCTCGTCGGTGGTCTCCAGCAGCGGCACGATGCCGATCTTGGCGACGCCGGTGTGCAGGTCGATCAGGCCGGCCTCGCGGGCCAGCACGGTGGCGGCGAAGACGTCGTCGGCGCCCTGGCACATCGAGATGATGTAGCTCTCGACGATCTCGTCGCCGAAGCGCTCGAAGCCCTCGCGGATGGTGTTGAAGACGCCGAGGGTCTTGGTGCCGGCCTCGTCCAGCGGGGCCGGGGTGGGGGCGAGCGGGCGGCGCGAGCGCAGCTCCTTGGCGAGCAGCTTCTGCCGGTACTCGCGGGGCATGTCGGCGTAGCGCCAGGCCTCCTCGCCGAGGCGGTCGAAGAGCTGGCCGAGGGCGTGGTGGTGGGCCTCGGCGTGCTCGCGCACGTCCATGGTGGCGAGCTGGAGGCCGAAGGCCTCGATGGTGTTGATGGCGCGGGCCAGGCGGCCGTCGGCGATCAGTTCGCCGCGGTGGGCGCGCAGCGAGTCCTGGATAAGCCGCAGGTCGGCGATCAGCTCGCGGGTGCCGAGGTAGTCGCGGCCCTCGATGTGCGGGGTGCCGCCGGCCAGCCGCTCGCGGGTGTTCTCCAGCTTGAGCCGGATGCAGGTGGCCTTGAGGCGGTAGGGCTCCTCGGCGTTCATCCGCTTGTAGCGGGGGCTGAGTTCGGGGAGCCGGTGCAGGTCGGTGTTGAGCGAGGCGAGCAGCTCGACCGAGGCGCCGGCCAGCCGCTCGGAGGTGGAGAGGGTGTTGCGCAGGTCGTCGATGGCGGCGAGGGCGTCCTTGATGCCGTACTCGTGCTGGAGGTTGAGGACGTCCCAGGTGACCTGCGGGGTGACGTTGGGGTTGCCGTCGCGGTCGCCGCCGATCCAGGTGCCGAAGGTCAGCGGGCGGACGCCGGCGGGCAGGCCCAGGCCGACCCGGGCGAGTTCCTCGTGCAGCTCCTCCAGCACCTCGGGGACGGCCTCGCGGTAGAGCTCGTCCAGGTAGTAGACGGCGTTGCGGGCCTCGTCGGTGGGCTCGGGGCGGGCGATGCGCAGTTCGTCGGTCTGCCAGAGCAGGTCGATGACCTCGGCCAGGCGGCGGTCGGCGGAGCGCTTGGCGCTGCTGGTGCGGGCCGGGTCGGCGGCGGCGAGGCCGGAGGTGAGCTCCTCGCGGTGGATGCGGTCGAGGAGTTCGCCGATCCGGCGCAGCTTGTTGAGCACGCTGCGGCGGGCGGCCTCGGTGGGGTGGGCGGTGAAGACCGGGCGGACCGCGAGGTGGGCCAGGGTGTCCTGGAGGTGCTTGGGGTCGGCCTCGGCGAGCTGGTCGGCGGTCTGGGCGAGCAGCGAGCCCTCGCGGGCGCGGCGGGTGGCGAACTCGCGGCCGCGGTGCACCTGCTCGGTGACGTTGGCGAGGTGGAAGTAGGTGGAGAACGCGCGGACCAGCTTCGCGGCGGTGTCCAGGTCGATGTCGGAGAGGAGTTCGGCGGTGGCCTCGCCGTCGGTGCGGCTGAGCAGACGGACTTGTTCGACCAGGCCCAGCAGCTGGGGGCCCTCCTGGCGGACCAGCGTCTCGCCGAGCAGGTCGCCGAGGCGGCGGATGTCCGCACGCAGCGCAGCATTGTCGGCGATGGCGGTGGGGCTGTCCGCCGGGTTGGGGACCGGAGCGGTCACGGCTGGCTCCCTGTGGTGGTGGGGTTCGGCAACGGCTCATCGTCACAGGTCCACGCGCAGTGTGGCGGGTGTGACGCGTGCGGACCGCGCTGTCCGACGCGACCAGCATAGGTGTCGGGGCGGTCGCTGTCCGCGAGGTGGCCGGATGGCGGACAGGCCCGCCGAAAAGCACCTGCGGTCTGGACCACTTGAGCAGTTCGCGAGGTGTACCGGGTTATCCCGGTGGGGAGGGGGAGGGGTTGCCGCTTAGGCTGTCACGCATGAGCAAGTCGCCTGGGGAGCGCGTGCCGGTCCGGTCGTTCTGGTGGTGGAAGCGGCGGCGGAGCGCCTTCCTGGACATCGTGCTGGCGCTGCTGGCCGCGCTGGAGTGCTCGGCCAGCACGGTCGCCTTCCTGGGGGCCCGGGTGCACCTGTCCGGCGCGGGCACGGTCGCGATCGCGGTGCTCGGCACGCTGGCGGGCGGCTCGCTGGTGCTGCGCCGGCGGTGGCCGGCCGTACCGGTGCTGGTGACCCTGGTGCTGATGCCCGGGATGCTCGGGGTGCTGCTGCTGGTGGTGTCGCTGTACACGCTGGCGGAGACCTGGGAGTGGCCGACGCGGCGCTGGCGGGTGGTGTCGCTGTCGGGGCTGGCCTTCGGTGAGGCGGTCGCGGTGATGATGGTGTCCATGCTGACACCGGGCGACTCGACGGTGGAGCAGCCGGCGCTCTGGGTCCAGGTGCTGATAGCGGTGCTGGTGGCGGTCGGGCTGACCGTCCCGCCGGTGGTGACCGGACTGTACGTGGGGGCGAGGCGGCGGCTGATCGAGTCCCTCAAGGACCGCGCCCACGGCCTGGAGACCGAGCTGGACCTGCTGGCCGAGCAGGCGCAGGAGCGCGCCCGCCGGGCGCGGCTGGAGGAACGCACCCGGATCGCCCGGGAGATGCACGACGTGGTGGCGCACCGGGTGTCGCTGATGGTGGTGCACGCCGGGGCGCTGGAGCGGATCGTCGGCAAGGACCCGGAGAAGGCCGCGCAGAGCGCGAAGTTGATGGGCGAGGTGGGCCGGCAGGCGCTGAACGAGCTGCGCGAGATCCTAGGCGTGCTGCGGATGGACGACGAGCGGCAGCCGGAGCCGGACTCGCTGGCCGGGCTGCCCCGGCTGGTCGACCAGTCCCGGGCGGCCGGGATGGCGGTGACCCTGACGGTCAGCGGCGGCCGGCAGGAGTTCACCGGGGAGGCCGAGCAGACCGCGTACCGGGTGGTCCAGGAGGGGCTGACCAACGCCCACAAGCACGCGGGCGGGGCACAGGTGTCCGTACTGCTCGCGTACGCGCCGAACGGGGTGCGGGTGAGCGTGGTGAACGCCTGCCCGGGCGGGGAGCGGGGTGCGGCGCAGCTGCCCAGCGGCGGCAACGGGCTGGTCGGCATGCGCGAGCGGGTGGTCGCGCTCGGCGGCACCTTCTCGGCCGGACCGGAGGCGGACGGCGGGTTCCGGGTCGAGGCGGTGCTGCCGTCCAGGCTGGCGGTCCGGACGAACCGGCTGGGCTGACGGGCCGACCAGGCTAGGAGTACTCCTCCGCGGTGCGCAGCCGTTCCGGGGCGGCGCCCAGGACCAGGGCGCTGATCGCCTGGTCGATGCCGTGGCCGAGGAACCACTCGCCGGTGTGGTCCAGGCTGTAGACCCGGCCCTCCTCGTCGACGGCCAGCAGCGCCTGCCCGTACGCCTCCTCGCCGAGCGGGGCGAGCTGGGTGCCGAGCGCCCGGCCGAGGTCGAACAGGGTGCGCGGCTGGTGCAGGCCGCACAGCGGGTCGATCAGGAACGGGGTGCGGGCCAGCTGGCGGCCCGGGCCGGACAGGTCGAAGGCGAGGCCGCCGAACTCGGCCCAGGCCTCCACCGCCGCCGGGAACACCGCGTGCGGGACGCCGCCGGACCCGTCGTACCCGGCCAGGGTGTCGGCCCACTCCTCGGCCTGCCGGATCTGCCAGCGGCCGGGGTGCCAGCCGGCCGTCTTGAGCTCGGCGGCGACGTCGGCGGGGAAGCGCGGGCGGGTCCGCCCGAGGGTGCCGGCCGAGGACAGGGTGGCCGGGGGCGGGGGTGGGCTGGGCGGGTTCAGGGCGGACTCCGGGGATCGGGGACAGGGGGCGTACGAGGGAGCGGCCGGCGCGCGGATCAGCGCGCGAACGGCCCGACGGCGACGCTCTGCACGGTGAAGTGCTCCAGCATCGGGGCGCAGGAGCGGCACGGCGGGGCGTGGGTGCCGTGCGCCGGGTCGCCCTCCTCGCGGATCCGTACGGTCGTCATCCGGGAGCCCTTGAGTGCCTTGCGGGCCTCGTTCAGGCTCATCGGCTTGCGGGCCGCTCGCTTCGAGCGCTTGCCGTCGACCGTGGTCAGGTACTGGGAGAGCAGGACGGCCTCCGGGCAGCGGCCGGTGAACCGCTCGCGGGCCTCGACCGGCAGGGCGTCCAGGAAGTCGCCGACCAGCGGGTGCAGGACCGGGCGACGCTCGTCCTTGTCGCCCGCCAGGGTGTGCACCTCGCCGCCCTTGAGCGACAGCGCGGCGGCGACGGCGGGCAGCAGGCTGTCGCGGTGGTGGCGCAGCACGGGCGGGCCCGCCGGCTCACCGGTGGTCATGCGGTGTCCTCCTCCTCGTTCCCGGCGGTCCGGTTCCTGTTGGGTCCTGTTGGTCCTGGGCAAGCCTGTCATTTGACACCGACAAGCGCACAACCGGGGTGCGGGCACGGTCGAACCCCGGTACGGCCGTTGGTTGATCGGCGGGGCGCCCGTTGGCATCCTGACGCGACCCCGGCCGGGTCCGCACACCATCATCACGACTTGTCCGCCAATCTACCGAAACCACCCCGATGCGGAGCCGTGGCCGGTACGGTTCCGGCAGCCCGCCGAAGGGGGCGCGGCCCGTCCACCTGTTCGGCCAACTCGCGCCGTTGGAGGAACTGTTGGAGGTGGCCGGCGGCCGTCCGGTGGTGGAGTGCGCGGCGCAGTCCCAGGGCGCCGGGCAGCACGGGCGGGGCTGGGGGTGTTCACCGGCGACCGTGAACTCGCCGAAGCCGTGAGGGTGATCGGCGCCGGGTCGCACTGCCCCGTCCCGGTCCACCTGCCGCTGCACCCGCACCTCACGCAGACACGGCAACTGCGGGTCGTGGAGGTGTTGGGACGGGCGCCGGGTGCGGGGGTTCGCTCGGCCGGGTGACCCCCTAGGCTGGTGCCCAGCAAGCGCACCGAGAATTTGCAGCAGCCAGTGGGGGCTCCCAGATGACGACAGGTCGGCCCGGCGTCGCCGCCGCACCGAACGCGGCGTACGCAGGTCAGGTGGTGCACTTCCCGGATCCGGTCCGCGCGGAGCGGCACCCGGCCGGGGTCCGGGTGGACGAGTCCGGCTACCCGGACTTCGGCCCGTACGCCGCCGCGGCGGCCGAGGTCGCCGACCCGCCGGAGGGCTTCGGCGTGGACGAACTGCGGCTGACCGACTACGTCTCCGCCAACGCCGCGCTGTTCACCCAGGGCCACCCGCTCTGGGCCGACCTGGAGACCGCGGTGGCCACCCCGCCCGGCTGGACCTGGCACCACGCGGTCGGCCGGGCCGCCCCCGGCTGGCGGCGGATGGAGCTCGTCCCGGTCGAGGTCAAGGCCCTGCTGCGGCACCACGGCGGCCTGGCCACCTCGCCCGCCGACCACTCCCGCCGCGGCACCCGTCCGCTGCAGGAGCGCCGGCCCGTCCACTTCTCGCTGGCCAAGGACGGTGGCGACCCGATCGGCGTCCCCGAGGACCTGGTGCAGCGCGCCGAGGAGCGGCTCGGCTACCGGCTGCCCGGCGCCTACCGGACCTTCCTCAAGCTGGGCGGCGGCCGCGGCCCGGTCGGGGTGGCGCTGGACACCGAGCTGGGCATGCTGCTCGACCAGCCGTTCCTGACCCTCACCGAGGAGTACGGCACCGAGGACGTCGTGTACGCCAACAAGTGCCTGCGCGACCACCTCACCAAGGACTACCTGGGCATCGCCTACGTGCAGGGCGGCATCCTCGCGCTCAAGGTGCGCGGCGACCGGACCGGCTCGGTCTGGTTCCACCTGTACGACGACGCCCGCGACTCCGGCGCGCCGGAGGCCCCGGAGGACCGCTGCGCCCGGCTGCTGCTGCCCTGCGGGGACGACTTCGACGCCTTCCTCCTGCGGCTGGCCGGCAGCCCGCCGGAGCTGGAGACCGTCGCGGAGCTGATGGTGGACGGCGGGTTCGCCCGGGCCGTCCCGGTGGGCTGACGCGCGTGGGCGCCGGGGTGCAGGTGGAACGGGGGACGAAGAGGATGCGGACAGGGGTGAACCGGGCGTGGTGACGTACGCGCAGGCGCAGGAGATCGCCGAGGAGTGGATCAACGGCGGCGTGCCGCACGCGCAGCAGCGCGAGGTGCGGGTCCGGGAGTTCGACCTGGGCTTCGTCTGCTGGGCGGTCGCGCCCGCGGACGAAGCCGCCGGTACGGACGGCGGTGGGAGCGGCTCGGGTGAGGCGCGGCTGGTGATCGCCCGGGACTCGGGCGCCAGCACGCTCTGGCCCGCGCTGCCCGTCAACGAGGTGGTCCGGCAGTACGAAGAGGTGTACGGGCGGCCGGTCGCGGCCAACCCGGCCGGGGCGGCGAAGCCCGCACCGGGGCCGGTGGAGGCCACCTCCTTCCTGCTCAGCCCGCCGCAGTGGCTGCAGGAGGCGGGGGCCGCGGCGATCGCGGCGGAGGCGGAGAAGCTGGGGGGCGCTGCCGCCCCGGCCGCTGCCACCGCCCCTGCTCCGACGGCTGCCCCGGCCCCGATGGCCGCCCCGGCTCCCGCTCCGGCGCCCGCACCCGTGCCGCCCGCACCCGTGCCGCCCGCACCCGTGCCGTCCGCGCCGCCGGCGCCCGCCGTGCTGACCGCGCCGCCGGTCTCCGACCGGCCCGCCGGGGACGCGCCGACCATGCTCGCCCCGCCGCCCGGCGACGAGCCGGCCTTCGCGCCGCAGCCCCCGGTCTTCGCGCCGCAGCCCCCGGCCGCCGCGTCGGTGCCGCCGCCGGCCGCACCCGTGGAGCCGGTCGCTCCAGTCGCTCCCACCGCGCCGGTCGGCGTCGAGGCGGCGACCGTGCTGATGCCCGAGGGCCTGCGCACCTCCGGCTCGGACCTGCCCGACGCGCCCGCCCCGGCCGGGGCCGAGGCCGCGACCATGCTGATGCCCCCGGGCAGCGACGGCTACGGCATGCCGCCGGTCCCGCCGTCCGTCGCCCAACCCCCGGCCGCTCCGCCCGCCGCCCCGCCGGCCCCGGTGCCCGCCGCGGCCGCCGAGCCGGCGCCGACGCTGCTCGCGCCGCCGGACGCCATGCCCGGTCTGATGGGCCTGCCCGGTGCCCCGGTCACCCCGCCTGCGGGCGGTGCGCCGGTCGAGCAGGCGCCCACCATGCTGGCCTCGCCCGGTGGGCTGGCCGGTCTGCCCGGCGGCCCCGGTGCACCGTCCGCCCCGCCCGCCGCTGCGTCGGCGCAGGGCGGGCTCGGCCGCGCCCCCGGGTCGGCCCCGCCGCCGCCCCCGCCGGCCGCGCTGCGCGGCGGTCCGTCCGGCGGCCCCTCCGGCTCCTCGGGCTCGGGCGGGCTGGGCCGCAACCAGGCCACCGCCCCGCCGCCGCCCCCGCCCGCCGAGCTGAGGCACACCCCGGGCTCCGGCACGCCCGTCGGCGGTGCCAGCGGCCGGGCGGCCGGTTCGACCCCGCCGCCCCCGCCTCCGGCGGGCCTGCGCAGCGGTGACACCCCGGCCCCGACCCCGCAGGGCGCGCCCGCCGGGCCCGCGGCCGGGATCGCGTACGAGGCGACCCAGCTGGCCAGCGCGATCGACCCGGCGCTGCTCGCCGGCCCGGCGGACCCGGGCACCCCGCCGTCCGGCGGCCCCGCCGTCCCGCCGCCGCCCGGCGGCCCGACCGCCCCCGCCGCGCCCGCGGCCGGGTACGGCTACCCGAACGCGGGCGCCGCGCCCGGCGTCGTCCCGCCGACCCCGGTCACCGGCCCGCCGCAGGGCGCGCCGGTCCCGCCCGGGGTCCCCGCGGTCGGCCCCGGCTACTTCGCCGCGCTCAGCTACCGGGGCCCGGACGGCTCGGAGCAGAAGCTGCTGCACCGCAGCGAGCCCGGCACCCCGCACCCGGAGTGGAAGATCCTGCAGGACCTGCGCCGGCTGAACGTGCCCCCGGAGCAGGTGCTGGAGCTCTACACCGAGCTGGAGTCCTGCGACCTGCCGGGCGGCTACTGCAACCGCATGATCGCGGCCTCCTGGCCGAACGTGCGGCTCACCCACACCGCCCCGTACGGCCGCGACCACGCCTCCCGGCAGGCCGGGATGGCCGAGCTGCTCGACCACCTGGACGAGCTGCACCAGCTGGCCTCGGGCGCCCAGCGGGTCCGCCCGTTCCGGGTGCCGCTGCCCGCGCCCGGGACGGTCCAGCAGCTGCCTCCGGCACCGCCGCAGCAGCTCGCCCAGGAGGTCGGCGAGGCCTTCGGGCAGAACCTGTTCCGCTACGAGCAGCGCGCGGTCTCCCGTCAGGGCGTGCCGGAGCCGGTGTCGCAGAGCCTGATGTGGGCCGGGCTGCCGCGCGACTTCGGGCCGTTCTTCTGGGCCCAGGCGCAGGAGGGCCGGCCGATCCCGACCCTCGCCGAGCTGGCCGCCGAGCGCGGCCTCCCCGCGGCCCCGGACTTCGGCGGCTACCTGGTGCTCGGCAACGACTACGGCCGTCAGCTGTGCGTCCAGTACGGCACCGCGCACGTGGTCGCCGTGGACGTCGACGGAACCGGCCAGCCGCCGCGCTTCGTCAACAGCGGTGTACCGGAGTTCGTCCGCGCGCTGGCCCTGCTGGGCCGGATGTGGCGGCTGCGGTACGGGCTGACGCCGGAGCAGGCCGGTCGCTGGACCACCGACTTCCAGGCGCAGCTCGCCGCGATCGACCCGGCGGCCCTGCAGAACGCGGACACCTGGTGGGCCGTGCTGCTGGAGCAGTTCTGGGACGGTCTGCTGTAGCGGACCGTCGCGGATCCTCGCAGGTGGGGAGGGGTCGTTCCGGTGTCCGGAACGACCCCTCCGGCATGTCCCGGTAGCTGTGCCTCGTTGGGGTTTCGTCCGGATCTGCGCAAAATAGGTCGAGAGGGTGGGTCTATTCGTCCGGCCCTCGACATATTCCGGTCCGCACGACGACCGGATCCGGCCCCGGCCTGCGAACCGGTTCCGGATCCGTCCGTTCCGTCCGATCATGGGCTCCGCAGCCCGCGAAACGAGGGGAAGAGCCCATGAGCGACGCCGTCCCCCAGTACGGCTTCACCCAGGCCCGGCGCGGCTACGCGCCCGAGCAGGTCGACCGGGCGCTCGCCGCCCTGACCGCACAACGCGACGAGGCGTGGGAGCGCTTGAGCGTCCTGGGCGCCGGGATCCGGCAGATGGAGGCCCGGCTGGACGACGTCCGCCGCGCCGCCGACGAGGCCCCGGAGCCGGACTATCAGGTGCTCAGCGAGCAGGCCGCCGGACTGGCCGAGATGGCGCAGAACGAGGCCCGCACGGTGAAGGAGAAGGCCGAGCGCGCCGCCGAGGACCTGCGGGACGAGGTGTACGAGGCCGGGCAGGCGCTCGCCAAGGCGGCCAAGGAGTACGGCGCCACCATCCGCGCGGAGGCCGACGCGGCCGCCCGCCGCACCGACGAGCGCACCCGCGCCGAGGCCGAGGGCATCCGGGCCGAGGCCGACCGGGAGAGCCGCGAAGCCCGGGACGGCGCCACCGCCTACGCCGCCAAGGTCCGGGTGGCCGCCGCCGAGACCAGCGAGCACGCCGAGGCCGAGCTGGCCACCAAGCGCCGCAAGGCCGACGAGACCTTCGCCGAGGCCCAGGCCAAGGCCGACGCCGAGGAAGCCGAGGTCTCCGCGACGGCCGAGCGCCGGGTCAGGGAGGCCGAGCAGTACCGGGAGACCGTGCTCAACCAGATCAAGCAGCTGGAGACCGACGCCCAGGCCAAGGCCGACCAGCTGGTCGAGCAGGCCCGCCGGGAGGCCGAGAAGATCAACGCGGCGACCGAGCGCGACCAGCGCGCGTTCGACACCCGGCTGGAGACCGTCCAGAAGCACCTGGACCACATCAAGGCGACGCTGGCCTCGCTCACGGGCGCGGCGGTCGGGCAGATCGAGCCCGAGGAGGAGGCTGTCGAGGACGCCGACCCGGCGGACGCCGTGGCCGACGCGGTGCCGGTGGACTCGGAGGCGGACACCGGGGAGATCCCGGTGCGGAACCTGCGGAAGGCCTCGGTCCCGGCTCCGGCAGCGGCTCCGGCCCCCGACAAGGCCGAGGATCCGGCTCCGGCCCCCGACAAGGCTCCGACTCCGGAGAAGTCGACGGCGGTGCTGCGACAGCCGGTGGTAGGCGGGGGCGCTGCGGGTGCCAGGGCCGACGGTGCCAAGGGCGCTGCCGCCGAGCCGGTGGTGACCGGCCCGGTCGCCCCGGCCGCGGTGCCGCCGAAGCCGGCCGCGCCGCCCGAGCCGACCGCCGACCGGGACAGCGCGAAGGATTCGGAGGGCGCGGAGGACGCCGAGGAGTCCGGGGACGAGACCCGGATCATCCCGAAGATCATCATCGTGGACGACGGCAGCGGCTACGCCGCCCCCAACACGGTCGCCTACCGCCGTCGCTAACCCTTGCCCTCACCCGCGATCAGCTGGGTGAGCTTGGCGTCCTGGGCCCTGACCGCCTCCTTCTGTGCGGTCAGGGCCTCCGCGTTGCGGTCGATCAGCTGACGCTGGTAACCGGCCAGCACGGCGAACCAGAGGCCGGCCAGGTTGGACTTGACGGTGCAGTCGGCGTCGGCGCGGGCGGCGGCCAGCTCGGCCGGGGTGGGCTCCGGCGCGGCCTGGTACCTGCGGGACAGCTCCTCCGGGGTGGTGGCCTCGAAGCCGGCGGCCGACATGCAGGCGGTCCACTCCTTGGTGGCCGTCACCACCCGGGCGTCCTTGGCGGTGGCCTTGGTCGACTCGTCGAACAGCCGGCTGACCAGCTCGCCGCCAGCCGCGGGCGGTGAGCCGAGCCGTTCGGCGGTCTGCCGGTCGCAGTCCACCCGGGCGTTGTCGTAGGCCTCGCCGGCTCCGGCCGGGGCGGGGTCCGGCCGCGGGGCGGTCCGCTTCGGCGGGTGGAAGCCCAGGGTCGCCGCGGCCTGCGCCCCGAGGTAGCCCCAGGGACCGGCCGGCAGGGCGGTCGCGTTGTCCGGCGGCTGCGCGGCCTGCAGGCCGTCCCCGTCGAACGCGGCGAATCCGGCCCGGTGCATGCAGGAGACGACCAGCACATTTCGTGCCTGAATCTCCTTGACGGAGGTTTGATCATCAGCCTGATAAGCGGAGAGGGGAAGTCCGGTCAGTCCGCCGCGACCGGATTCCGGAGCGGTTGTCGAACTGACCTCCGGCGGAGTCGGAGAGGATTCGGAGGAACCCTTGCCGGAACCGTCCGAGCAGCCTGCGGATAAAACCGACAGAACGGCCGTCAGGGATATGGCGGTGACTCGTCCGAAATGGGTGGGGCGTGGCAAGCGTCTGCTCCGATCCTCAAGCGCGGCAAGCTTGTTGGGACCCTAGCTCATTTCGTCCCGGAACGTTCCGGGGGTAGCCGCCGAGGACCGGCTTGGCCGGAAAACAGCTGTGCGGTGGTGGCCCGCCGTGCAAATCTCGGGAGTCGCAACCGCTACCGACGGAGGGGTTACATGATTCGCCGCGCTAATCCCCGTACCAGCGTTCGGAACAGAAATGGCAAGGCGCGTCGAGTGGGCGCCCTGGTGGTTCTCACGACCGCCGCCGCGACGCTGCTGCCGACCACCGGCGCACATGCCGTGGACCGGGTCGACTGCGGAAACCGGGACGATTTCGCGAAGGTGTGGAACTACGGCTACAGCGGCCAGCTCTGCTTCGCGAACGACGGCTGGATGGCCGTGCGGATCTACAACGTCGACCGGATCGACGCGGGCAACAACAAGGTCATCACCTATCTCGGCGGCGGGCTCGGCTCGTGGACCGTCTTCAGCTGGGAGCGCTACGACTTCAACGCCAACCAGGGGCACCAGGTGATGATGTACGACATCAACCTGTCCCGTTGGTAGTGCCCGTTGCGCGCGCTCGCCCTGACGGCTTTCGCTGTGGCGGTCTTCCCCGTGACGGCCTTCGCCGATCGGACGGGTGGGGGCGTCCGGTGCGGCCGGTGCGCGGGCCGGGCGGTGAACGGGGCGGCGGAAGGGCGAGGCCGAGACCCGTGGCGCCCTCCAGGAAAGGGCGCCACGGTTCCCGGCGCTTGGGCGGGCGCCCCCACCCAGGGTCGCCCGGCCTCGCACCTCCGACCCCCATCGGGGGTGCGACAGTGCCGCCACAGCCATCCCCCACGGTTGGGTGCGGCGGGCACGTTCACCATGGTGCGCGATCTCCATGGACGGCCAGTGACCGGGGTGTGTCCAGTTCGTGGCGGATGGCGGAGCCGGACGTCGACCGGTGTCCGGCTGGTTCGTCCACCGGCTGCCCGGTGTTCCGTCCAGTGGTTCGTCCGCGGTTGTGTCCCTGAAAGCTTCGGGGTGGCGACCGCCGGTTCGTCCCCGCCCGGCGCCGCCGGGGCCGTACACCGCGTGCCCGTCACTGCCGCGGCGTAGGCTGGAGACCCCCGGCCGCTCGGCGTGCCGGGCCGTTCGCGTTGCCCCGGCGGGCCTTCGCCGCCCGGAGGCAGCACCAGCCACGGGACGAAGAAGAGACCCCAGATGAGCCTGACCGGACTGCTCGATGTCGTCGCGCGGGACGCGGCGCTCGCCGAGGCTATCGAGGCGGCCACCGCCGCCGGAGCCGAGGCCGGCGGCCGCCGCCACCTGGACCTGGTCGGACCGCCCGCCGCGCGGCCGTTCGCCATCGCCGCGCTGGCCCGCGCGCTGGCCGGACGGGCCGCCGGTGACCGCGGCCGTCCGGTGCTCGCCGTCACCGCGACCGGCCGGGAGGCCGAGGACCTCGCCGCCTCGCTGCGCTCGCTGCTGCCGCCCGACGCCGTCGCCGAGTACCCGGCCTGGGAGACCCTGCCGCACGAGCGGCTGTCGCCCCGTTCGGACACCGTCGGCCGCCGGCTGGCCGTGCTGCGCCGGATCGTGCACCCGCGGGCGGACGACCCGGCGGCCGGGCCGGTGCAGGTGATCGTCGCCCCGGTCCGCTCGGTGCTGCAGCCCCAGGTCAAGGGCCTGGCCGAGCTGGAGCCGGTGGCCGTCCAGCGCGGTGAGTCGCACGACCTGGAGGAGGTGGCCCGCAGGCTCGCCGCGGCCGCCTACGCGCGGGTCGAACTGGTCGAGAAGCGCGGCGAGTTCGCTGTCCGCGGCGGCATCCTGGACGTCTTCCCGCCGACCGAGGAGCACCCGCTGCGGGTGGAGTTCTGGGGCGACGAGGTCGAGGAGATCCGTTACTTCAAGGTCGCCGACCAGCGCTCGCTGGAGATCGCCGAGCACGGGCTGTGGGCGCCGCCCTGCCGTGAACTGCTGCTGACCGACGAGGTGCGGGCGCGGGCCGCCGAACTGTCCGCCGGGCACCCCGGGTTGGCCGAGATCCTGGACAGGATCGCCGAGGGCATCGCGGTCGAGGGCATGGAGTCGCTGGCGCCGGTGCTGGTGGACGACATGGAGCTGCTGCTCGACGTGCTGCCGCTCGGCTCGGTCGCGGTGGTCTGCGACCCCGAGCGGGTCCGCACCCGGGCCGCCGACCTGGTGGCGACCAGTCAGGAGTTCCTGCACGCCTCCTGGGTCGCCGCCGCAGCCGGCGGGGACCGGCCGATCGACCTGGAGGCCATCGACGTCTCCGCCGCCTCGCTGCGCTCGCTCGCCGAGGTGCGCGAGCACGCGGCCGAGATCGGGCTGCCCTGGTGGTCGGTCAGCCCGTTCGCGACGAGCGAGTCGATGGTGGACGGCGTTCTCGAGTTCGACGCCAACACGCTGACCCTCGGCATGCACGCCGTCGAGGCGTACCGGGGCGACACCGCCCGGGCGATCGCCGACGCCAAGGAGCGGCTGGCCGCCGACTGGCGGGTCGTCATGGTGACCGAGGGCCACGGCCCGGCCTCGCGGCTGGCCGAGGTGCTGGGCAACGAGGGCATCCCGGCCCGGCTGGTCGCCGACCTCGCCGAGGCGCCCACCCGGGACGTCGTCTACGTCTCCTGCGGCTCGATCGAGCACGGCTTCGTGGACGAGAACCTCAAGCTCACCGTCGTCACCGAGACCGACCTGTCCGGCCAGAAGTCCTCCACCAAGGACATGCGCCGGATGCCGTCCCGGCGCCGCAACGCGATCGACCCGCTGGCCCTGGCGGCCGGCGACTACGTCGTCCACGAGGCGCACGGCGTCGGCCGGTACGTCGAGATGGTGCAGCGCACCGTCCAGGGCGCCACCCGCGAGTACCTGGTGCTGGAGTACGCCCCCGCCAAGCGCGGCCACCCCGGCGACCGGCTGTTCGTGCCGACCGACCAGCTGGACCAGGTCACCAAGTACGTCGGCGGCGAGGCCCCGACGCTGCACCGGCTCGGCGGCGCGGACTGGGCGAAGACCAAGCAGCGGGCCAAGAAGGCGGTCAAGGAGATCGCCGCCGACCTGATCAAGCTGTACTCGGCGCGGATGGCCGCGCCCGGCCACACCTTCGGCCCGGACACCCCGTGGCAGCGGGAGCTGGAGGACGCCTTCCCGTACGCGGAGACGCCGGACCAGCTGACCACCATCGCCGAGGTCAAGTCCGACATGGAGAAGTCCGTCCCGATGGACCGGCTGATCTGCGGCGACGTTGGATACGGTAAGACTGAAATTGCTGTGAGAGCGGCGTTCAAGGCGGTGCAGGACGGCAAGCAGGTGGCGGTGCTGGTGCCGACCACGCTGCTGGTGCAGCAGCACTTCTCCACCTTCGCCGAGCGGTACGCCAACTTCCCGGTCACGGTGAAGGCGCTCTCCCGCTTCCAGACCGACAGCGAGGCCAAGGCCGTGCTGGAAGGGCTGTTTGAGGGCTCGGTCGACGTGGTCATCGGCACCCACCGGCTGTTCTCCTCCGAGACCAGGTTCAAGGACCTCGGCCTGGTCATCGTCGACGAGGAGCAGCGCTTCGGCGTCGAGCACAAGGAGCAGCTGAAGAAGCTGCGGGCCAACGTGGACGTGCTCACCATGTCCGCGACCCCGATCCCGCGCACCCTGGAGATGGCGGTCACCGGCATCCGCGAGATGTCCACCATCACCACCCCGCCGGAGGAGCGGCACCCGGTGCTGACCTTCGTCGGACCGTACGACGAGAAGCAGATCTCGGCCGCGATCCGGCGTGAACTCCTGCGCGAGGGCCAGGTGTTCTACATCCACAACCGGGTGGAGTCGATCGACAAGGCCGCCGCCCGGCTGAAGGACCTGGTGCCCGAGGCGCGGATCGCCACCGCGCACGGGCAGATGGGGGAGACCCAGCTGGAGAAGGTCGTCGTCGACTTCTGGGAGAAGGAGTTCGACGTCCTGGTGTCGACCACGATCGTGGAGTCCGGCATCGACATCTCCAACGCCAACACCCTGATCGTCGAGCGCGGCGACACCTTCGGCCTCTCCCAGCTGCACCAGCTGCGCGGCCGGGTCGGCCGTGGCCGCGAGCGCGGCTACGCGTACATGCTGTACCCGCCGGAGAAGCCGCTCACCGAGACCGCGCACGAGCGGCTGGCCACCATCGCCCAGCACACCGAGATGGGCGCCGGCATGTACGTCGCGATGAAGGACCTGGAGATCCGCGGCGCGGGCAACCTGCTCGGCGGCGAGCAGTCCGGGCACATCGCGGGGGTCGGCTTCGACCTCTACATGCGGATGGTGGGCGAGGCGGTGGCCGAGTTCCGCGAGTCGCTGGCGAACGGCGGCGAACCGGAGGAGGAGCCGCTGGAGGTGAAGATCGAGCTGCCGGTGGACGCCCACGTGCCGCACGACTACGCGCCCGGCGAGCGGCTGCGGCTGCAGGCCTACCGCTCGATCGCGGCGGTCAACTCGGAGGCGGACATCCAGCAGGTCCGGGACGAACTCGTCGACCGCTACGGCAAGTTGCCCGAGCCGGTGGAGAACCTGCTGCTGGTCGCGGCGCTTCGGCTGTACGCCCGGCGGTGCGGGATCTCGGACATCACCCTGCAGGGCTCGAACATCCGCTTCGGGCCGGTGGAGCTACGAGAGTCCCAGCAACTGCGGCTGAACCGGCTCTACCCGCGCAGCCAGGTCAAGGGAACGGCCCAGCAGTTGCTGGTACCCCGGCCGAGCACCGGCCGGATCGGCGGCAAGCCGTTGGTCGGGCGGGACCTGCTGGGCTGGTGCTCGGAGTTCCTGTCGGCCATGTTCGACGACCTGGCGGGGGCGAAGAAGTAGCACCTGGCCGGTCGACGGTCCACGGCGGCCTCGGGCTTCGGCCCGGGGCCGCCGTTCTGCTGGGTACGGGGGCTGTGCGCGGGCCGCGGTGGTGAACGGAGGCGTCAGCCGATCTTCCACTGGCCGACCTGGTTGGCGAAGCCGTTGTCGAGGCGAACTGGACCTTGTCGAGCTTGGTGCCGTCCGGGACCTCGAAGGTGACGAAGCCCTTGCCGGTCTCGCCGGGGGCGATGTCGGTGGGGGTCTGGAAGGCCGGGCCGGCCTTGGTCTCCTCGAGGTTCGGGAACGGGTGTCGTACGCCGTCGGTGGGCGGGGCTCTGCGGGTGCCGTTCGGGCGTGGGAAGTCGGCGGGGCCGACTTCCGGTGTGAGTGGGAGTGCGTCCGGCCCGGCGGGCTGCTCGCCGGGGCGGGTAGGTTCGAGGTGTGACGACGAATGTTCCGGGCTCGAAGTTGATCCTGCTGACCACCACCCACCGGGTGGCTCCCGGGCTGCTGGCGTGGCCGGCGTGGGAGGCGTTGCGGTCGGCGGGGCGGGTGTTGGTGGGGGAGGAGGGGCATCCGCAGGTGGCCGCGGTGCGGCAGGCCGGGGTGGCGGTCGAGGTGGTGGGGGCGGAGTCGGCGCCGGCGTTGGCGCGGCTGTTGACCGAGCAGCCGGCGGAAGCGGGGCCGACGGTGTGGCTGGGGAGTCCGGACGGGGATCCGGGGCTGACGAACGCGCTGGCGCGGCTGGCGGTGGAGCACGTCGGGGAGGTGCCGGAGATCGAGGTGCTGCCGGGCTCGTACGACCTGCCGGGGTCGCGGCTGCTGGACCTGGTGTCGGTGATGGACCGGCTGCGTTCGCCCGGCGGGTGCCCGTGGGACGCCGAGCAGACGCACGAGAGCCTGGTGAAGTACCTGGTCGAGGAGGCGTACGAGCTGGTCGAGGCGATCGAGGAGGGGGACCGGGACACGCTGCGCGAGGAGCTGGGCGACGTGCTGCTCCAGGTGTTCTTCCACTCCCGGATCGCCGAGGAGCACCCGACCGGGCCGTTCACGATCGACGACGTGGCCGGGGACATCGTGGAGAAGCTGGTGTACCGGCACCCGCACGTGTTCGGGGACGTCGAGGCCGCGGGCGCCGCCGAGGTGGAGGCGAACTGGGAGCAGCTGAAGGCGGCCGAGAAGGCGGACCGGGAGTCGGTGCTGGACGGCGTGCCGGCCGGGTTGCCGGCACTGGCGTACGCGGCGAAGCTGGTGTCCCGGGTGCGCCGGGCGGGGTTCGAGGGTGTGCCGGACGCGCCGTACGAGCTGCCGGCGGAGCTGACCGCGGAGTCGGCGGGCCGGCTGCTGCTCGCGGTGGTGCAGCGGGCGCACGACGCCGGGGTGGATGTGGACGCGGCGTTGCGCTCGGCCGCGCGCGGTTACCGGGACGCAGTGCGCGCGGCCGAGGGGCTCAAGCCGGAGTAGTCGGCTCAGGCCGCCGTGGCGGTGTGCTCGGCCGGGCGCCGCTGCGGCGGGACGAGTTCGCCGATGGCCTCGCCGATGAGGGCGACGAGTTCGGCGAGGCGCTCCAGGTCGAGGTGGTCGGGCAGGTCGGCGAGGGAGACGATCCGCTCGCCGTTCGGGCCGGCGACGCAGAAGAGGTCGATCGGCCCGAGGTGCTTCTCGGCGGTGTCGACCAGGGCGGCGACGTCGCTGGGGCGGCGGATGTCTCCGCAGACGCCGACGACGGGGCAGCCAGGCCGGTCGAGTTCGGCGGCGAGGTCCTCGGCGATGCCGACGTGGGTGTCGGCGATCAGCATCCCGGCGGCGCCGGCCGCGGTGAACCGGCGCGCGAGGCCGGCTCCCGAACCGCCGTCGAGGACCGCGATGACGACGACTGCCCCGCTGACCCGCATGGTCTGCTCCTCCCTGTGGGCGACACCGCACCGGCGCCCACGCGTACTGCGGAGGATCGTAGGCACGTCCTGACCCTCCGCAACAGGGATTACCCCGCAGGTGACCAGACTCACGCCTGCCGCCCGACCAAGAGCTGTCCAAGAGCCGCCCACGGGCCGTCCCCGGAGCGTTGGCGGCGTGCCCGCCCGCCGCCGGCGGACCACTCGTGCGCCGTTCGCGGACGGTTGACGGTCAGGGCGCGCCGGGCCCAGCGGTTACGGTCGACCCATGCCTGCTCAGCCCGACGCCGCCCAGCCCGCCCCGCAGCTCTTCACCTGGGAGTTCGCCGCCGATCCGTACCCCGCCTACGCGTGGCTGCGCGAGCACGCCCCGGTGCACCGCACCAAGCTGCCGAGCGGGGTGGAGGCGTGGCTGGTGACGCGCTACGCGGACGCCCGGCAGGCGCTCGCGGACAGCCGGCTGTCGAAGAACCCGGCGCACCACAGCGAGCAGGCGCACCGCACCGGCCGGGTGGGCATCCCGGGGGAGCGGCAGGCGGATCTGATGACCCACCTGCTGAACATCGACCCGCCGGACCACACCCGGCTGCGCCGTCTGGTGTCGAAGGCGTTCACCCCGCGCCGGGTGGCCGAGTTCGAGCCGCGGGTGCAGCAGCTCACCGACCGGCTGATCGACGGCTTCGCGCAGCGCGGTTCGGCGGACCTGATCCACGAGTTCGCCTTCCCGCTCCCCATCTACGCGATCTGCGACATGCTGGGCGTGCCGGCCGAGGACCAGGACGATCTGCGTGACTGGGCGGGCATGATGATCCGCCACCACGGTGGGCAGCGCGGCGGCGTGGGCCGGGCGGTCAAGCGCATCCGCGCCTACCTGGTGGACCTCATCCACCGCAAGCGGGCCGACCCCGGTGACGACCTGATCTCCGGCCTGATCCGGGCCAGCGACCACGGCGAGCACCTGACGGAGAACGAGGCCGCCGCCATGTGCTTCGTGTTGATCTTCGCGGGGTTCGAAACCACCATCAACCTGATCGGCAACGGGACGTACGCGCTGCTGCGCGATCCGGGGCAGCGGGCGCTGCTGCAGGAGTCGGTGGTGCGCGGGGAGACCGCGCTGCTGGAGACCGGTATCGAGGAACTCCTGCGCTACGACGGGCCGGTGGAGCTGGCGACCTGGCGGTTCGCGACCCGGCCGCTGACCATCGGCGGGGTGGACATCCCGGTCGGTGATCCGGTGCTGGTGGTGCTGGCGGCGGCGGACCGCGACCCGGCCCGGTTCGCGGACGAGAACACCCTCGACCTGGCCCGGACCGACAACCCCCACCTGGGGTTCGGGCACGGCATCCACTACTGCATCGGTGCCCCGCTGGCCCGGCTGGAAGGGCGCGCCGCGCTCGCCACGCTGCTTTCCCGACTGCCCGATCTCCGGCTGGCTGAAACCCCGGAGAATCTGCGCTGGCGCGGCGGTCTGATCATGCGTGGATTGCGCGAACTTCCGGTCGAATTCAGTCCCGAGATCCGGTCTCCGCACGCCGTTCCCGAGGCTCCGGCACACTGACGTGAAGTCGCTGATGTGCCTTTGATGCCGGTATGAAAGCCCATCAATAGGGACAAACAGGCGCCACTGGTAGGCGATTGATCACATGCCGTAATTTCTGTGTGATGTCGGTGATATGAGCTTGTGATTGGTCTGAAGATCTGTCTAGTCTCCCTGGAGTTCGCAGCTGCGGACCTCGTGCGCGGAACGCCGAATCCTGCCCGCCGCGTCACGGGAAACCGACCAGAACCCTGGGCAGGGGCGGGGGAACCAGGTTTGTTGCCGTCCTCCACGGCTTGGGGTGAAGCCGCCCGAGCGGAACCGTTTCCGCATGCGGCGGCCGGGCCACCTCCCGGTCCGAACCCGACAGCTCACCTCGCAGGCGTGCGGAGAGGGACGTCTTCATGCTGTTCGTTGGAACTGGCCGTCACCGTCGTCGCACCCAGACCGAGAAGGCCATCGCCGTCGCCGGTGTGGCCGGCGTCGGACTCGCGATGCCGCTCCTCGCCGCCACCGGCGCCTCCGCCGCCCCGGCCTCCGCCTGGGACTCCGTCGCCCAGTGCGAGAGCGGCGGCGACTGGAGCATCAACACCGGCAACGGCTTCTACGGCGGCCTGCAGTTCACCTCCAGCACCTGGAAGGCGTTCGGCGGCACCGCGTACGCCTCGCAGGCCAACCAGGCCAGCAAGGCCCAGCAGATCTCGGTCGCCGAGAAGGTGCTGGCCTCCCAGGGCCCGGGCGCCTGGCCGGTCTGCTCCCAGAAGGCGGGCCTGAGCAAGGGTGGTGCCCCGGCCGTGGTCGACACCTCCTCGGACGCCAAGCCGCAGTCCGCCCCGCAGCAGCAGACGCCCAAGCGGCAGGCCCCGAAGCAGCAGGCCCCCAAGCCGGCCGCGAAGCCAGCCCAGCAGCCGGTCCAGCAGTACGCTCCGAAGCACGCCGCTCCCAAGCAGGCCGAGGAGCCTGTCGAGCAGTCGGTCCAGCAGTACGCTCCGAAGCACGCTGCCCCGCGCGCCGCCCAGCCGGTCCAGGCCGGCCCGGCCGGCCACGACTACACCGTCCACTCCGGTGACACCCTGTCGGGCATCGCCGCGGCCCAGGGCGTGTCCGGCGGCTGGCAGGCGCTGTACGACGGCAACCGCGGCACGGTCGGCGGCGACCCGAACCTGATCGTGCCCGGCCAGGTCCTGCACCTCGGCTGAGCCGGGTCCACAGGGCCTCGGGTGACGCTCCGAAGGACTCGGACAACACCCCGGGAGCGAAGGGGGCCACGCCCGGCCCCCTTCGTCCGCATTCGTCCGCGGCAAAGGGACAAGCTGGGACAAGCAGGTGAACTACCGGCGGGTAGTGGGCCACACGCTGAGACGGAGCCGAGGTCGACGTGGCCCCGGGAGCCCGGGCGGTTAGGCTCTGGTCGTAACGACTCCGCAATCATCCCGCCGGCAGCCACCACCGTCGGCCGGACCCTGCTTCCGCAAGGAGATGCCTCGTGCCGTCCATCGATGTCGTCGTAGCCCGTGAGATCCTCGACTCGCGCGGCAACCCCACGGTCGAGGTCGAGGTCGGCCTCGACGACGGCAGCACCGGTCGTGCCGCTGTCCCGTCGGGTGCCTCGACCGGCGCCTTCGAGGCGCTGGAGCTGCGCGACGGTGACAAGAACCGCTACTTCGGCAAGGGCGTCGAGAAGGCCGTCCTGGCCGTCATCGAGCAGATCGGCCCGGAGCTGGTCGGCTACGACGCCACCGAGCAGCGCCTGATCGACCAGGCCATGCTCGACCTGGACGCCACCCCGGACAAGTCCTCGCTCGGCGCCAACGCCATCCTGGGCGTCTCGCTGGCCGTCGCGCACGCCGCCTCCGAGGCCAGCGACCTGCCGCTGTTCCGCTACCTGGGCGGCCCGAACGCGCACGTCCTGCCGGTCCCGATGATGAACATCCTCAACGGCGGCTCGCACGCGGACTCCAACGTCGACATCCAGGAGTTCATGATCGCCCCGATCGGCGCGGAGTCCTTCTCCGAGGCCGTCCGCTGGGGCGTCGAGGTCTACCACACCCTCAAGGGCGTGCTGAAGGAGCGCGGCCTGTCCACCGGCCTCGGCGACGAGGGCGGCTTCGCCCCGAACCTGGACAGCAACCGCGAGGCCCTCGACCTCATCATGGAGGCGATCCAGAAGGCCGGTTACGTCCCCGGCCGTGACATCGCCCTGGCCCTGGACGTCGCCTCCTCCGAGTTCTTCAAGGACGGCGCCTACCAGTTCGAGGGCAAGGCCCTCTCGGCCGCCGAGCTCATCGAGTACTACGCCGAGCTGGTCGCCGCCTACCCGCTGGTCTCCATCGAGGACCCGCTGGACGAGTCGGACTGGGACGGCTGGAAGGCCATGACCGTCAAGCTGGGCGACAAGGTCCAGCTGGTCGGCGACGACCTGTTCGTCACCAACCCGGCCCGCCTGGCCAAGGGCATCGAGACCGGCACCGCCAACGCGCTGCTGGTGAAGGTGAACCAGATCGGCTCGCTGACCGAGACCCTGGACGCCGTCGAGCTGGCCCAGCGCAACGGCTACCGCTGCATGATGTCGCACCGCTCCGGCGAGACCGAGGACGTCACCATCGCCGACCTGGCCGTCGCCACCAACTGCGGCCAGATCAAGACCGGCGCCCCGGCCCGCTCCGAGCGCGTCGCCAAGTACAACCAGCTGCTGCGCATCGAGGAGATCCTCGACGACGCCGCCGAGTACGCCGGCCGCGGCGCCTTCCCGCGCTTCCGCTCCGCGGAGTGATGAGCACAGTCGCTCTGCGGACCAGTAAGCACAGTGAGTACGAGGGCTGACCCCTCCGGTACGAGGGCCGACCGCTCCCGTACCGAGGCCGAAGACCGGAGGGCCGAAAGTCCCCGGTAGCGCAAGCCTGACCGGTGCCCCGCCGCACACCCCGTAGGGTGGACGGCGGGGCACCGTCGCGACCAGGAGGGGATACGGAGATGGCTGGCTGGAGGATCCCGGGCTTGGCGGCCCGGCCTCGATTCACGAGCCGGGCGACCGTCCTCGTCCTGGTGCTCTGCTCGCTGGTGGCGATCCTCGCCTACCCGACGCGGCAGTTCGTCTCCCAGCGCGCCGAGATCTCCGCCCAGCGGGCGAAGGCCGACCACTCGCGCCAGCAGGTCGAGCAGCTGCGCCGGGAGAAGGCCCGCTGGCAGGACCCGGAGTACGTCAAGGCGCAGGCCCGCGCCCGGCTGCACTACGCGGTGCCGGGGGAGACCCCGTACATCGCGGTGGACCCGGCCGGCCCTGCCGCCCAGCCCTCCGCGCCCGCCGCACCGGCCTCCTCCGGTAGTTCGGCCAGGGCCGCCAAGCCCTGGTACACCAGCATCTGGGACTCGGTGGACGCCGCCGACACCGTCGCGCTGGCCCCCGCCACTCCCCGTCCGCTCCCACCGTCCCTCGTTGGAGACCCCACCCCCCATGACCACTGAGAACCACCCCGCCGTCTCCGACGCCGACGTCGCGGCCATCGCCGCCCAGCTCGGCCGGGTGCCGCGCGGCCTGCGCGGTGTCGCGCACCGCTGCCCCTGCGGCAACCCCGACGTCGTGGAGACGGCGCCCCGGCTGCCGGACGGCACGCCGTTCCCGACGCTGTACTACCTGACCTGCCCCAAGGCTGCCTCGCTGATCGGCACCCTGGAGGCGGACGGCGTGATGAAGGAGCAGAGTGCCCGGCTCGCCGAGGACCCGGAGCTGGCCGCCGCCTACCAGAAGGCGCACGAGGA
Source organism: Kitasatospora sp. NPDC001159 (assembly GCF_053598235.1). Lineage (NCBI taxonomy): Bacteria > Bacillati > Actinomycetota > Actinomycetes > Kitasatosporales > Streptomycetaceae > Kitasatospora > Kitasatospora sp. NPDC001159. Next base: position 1,494 of record NZ_JBSFJV010000092.1, on the reverse strand, counting down.
CTACATCGCCCGCCGCGACGCGATCGAGGTGCTGGAGGGCTTCCCGAGCGCCGGCGGCATGCCGGACCGGGTGAAGTGCCTGCACGTGCTGGTCGGCCACTCGCTGGCGGCCGGCGAGGGCGTCAACCCGCTCGGCGACGAGGCGATCGGCATGCTGGACGACTGGTGGGCCAAGGGCCCCTGCGTCTCCCCGGCCGAGGTCCAGGAGGCCGGTGAGCGGGTCGCCCGCAACCGCGCCAAGGAGCAGGACCACGAGGCCGTGATCGCGGCCAAGCAGCAGAAGACCGTCGAGCGCGCCGCCAAGAAGCGCGCCGCCGAGGAAGCCGCGGAGCAGGAGTCCGAGTGAGCATGACCCGCGTGGCCGCGATCGACTGCGGCACCAACTCGATCCGCCTGCTGGTCGCCGACCTCGACCCGGAGACCGGCGAGATCACCGACCTCGACCGCCGGATGATCATCAACCGGCTGGGCCAGGGCGTGGATCAGACCGGCCGGCTGCACCCGGACGCGCTGGCCCGCACCTTCGCGGCCTGCCGGGAGTACAAGGAGATCATCACCGGCTTCGGCGTCGGCCCCGAGCGCACCCGCTTCGTCGCCACCAGCGCCTCCCGGGACGCCGAGAACAGCGACGAGTACGTCAAGGGCGTGCGGGACATCCTGGGCGTCGAGCCCGAGGTGGTGAGTGGCGAGGAGGAGGCGCACCTGTCCTTCGTCGGCGCCACCAAGGAGCTGACCGGCGGTCAGTTCCCCTCCCCCTACCTGGTGTTCGACCTCGGTGGCGGCTCGACCGAGTTCGTGCTCGGCGGGTCGGACGTGCAGGCGGCGCGCTCGGTGGACATCGGCTGCGTGCGGCTCACGGAGCGGCACTTCGGTGGCGCCGAGCTGCCCTCCGAGGAGCAGATCGCGCAGGCCCGGGCGCATGTGCGGGCCGAGTTGGACAAGGCCGAGGAGGTGGTCCCGCTGACCGGCGCGGCCACCCTGGTGGGCCTCGCGGGGACGGTCACCACGGTGTCCGCGATCGCCCAGGACCTGCCCGAGTACGACTCCGAGCGGATCCACCACTCCCGGATCAGCCGCGAGCGGGTCGCCGAGGTCGCGCGCGAGCTGCTGGCCGCCACCCACGCGGAGCGCGCGGCCATCCCGTCGCTGCACCCGGGGCGGGTGGACGTGATCGCGGCCGGGGCGCTGGAGCTGCTGGAGATCATGGAGCGGACCGGCGCCGCCGAGGTGGTCGTGAGCGAGCACGACATCCTGGACGGCGTCGCCTGGAGTACGGCCTCCTGACGGTCCGCGCGGCCGGGCGCTTGCCGCCCTGATCCGCGGCGCGATGAGGTGTCCGCCCCGGCTCCGGCGCCCCTCCGGGGCGCCGGGGCCGGGGGGGGGCCCAAACAGCGGCGCGGGGCAGGGGGGGGGGCCCCCCGGCCCGCCGGCGGCGCGGCCCCGACCGCCGCCCTGCACCGCGCCCTGGACGCCCTGCAGTCCTCCGCCGCCTCC
>NZ_JBSFJV010000091.1:0-29853 GCF_053598235.1 Kitasatospora sp. NPDC001159 | reverse complement strand
GGCCCCGACACCAGCACCCTAGGAACCCAGCCCACCCGAGACGGCAGATACCTATGCCAAACCACCCAAAAGGTCACTCATTCCGAACTGCACCCATCGAAAGACGCCTGTCGGAGGTGCCTGCGACGGTGGCGGGGAGGAGCAGGATCCCGCCGCTGGAGGCGAACGTGGACTACCGGAAGATGTCGTCGGAGGCGAAGGCCGCGTTCCTGGCGGAGCGCCGGCGGTGCGAGCTATGCGGCAGACCGTCGGTGCTGGTTGACCACGACGACGCCTCGCACGAGGTGCGGGGAGCACTGTGTAGGCGCTGCAACTCCCGTCTCGGGTCCCTGGAGGCGGCGCTACGCCTGCCGGCCACCGGGGCGTTCCAGACCATGGCGCACGACCTGCACACGGCCCTGGAGCGAGGCGAGCGGCTGAGCCGGTGGGTCGACCGTGCGGACCTGGCCTACCTGGGCATCCCCGGGCCCGAGTACAAGGCCCGGCTGCGCAAGGTCCACGCCCTGCTGGTAGGCGTTGGGTCTGTACGTCGCGGGTTTCCTGGTGAAGGCGGGCGTGGCCGCGGCCGGCGGTGGTCAGGTGCCAGCGGGTCGGTGTGCCGAGGGTGAGGTCGGTGGTGACCTCGCAGCGCAGGGTGATGGTGCCTGCGCGGATGAGTTCGACGGTGAATGGCCAGGCGTCGTCGTCGAAGCGTGCCTTGAGAAGCGATTCCCAAACCGAGGGACACGACTGTTGCTCAAACTTCCGTGCGTATCAGGCTCGTTCGGGTGATCGCTCCGCGGCCAGCGCATAGAAGAAGGGTCTCCTGCGCAGTTCGGTGATGTCGAGTCAACGAACCATCAGGAGGCCCTAGTGTCCCACTGTGCCGTGTTCGCTCCGTCCGCGTCCAGCTCCGGCATGTCGTGCGATTGCCTCGCACACCGGCTCGGGAATGCCGCTGACCAGCCCGACCGGACCCGCCGCTACGGCTCCGATCTGACCGACGCGGAGTGGGCGATCGTGCGGCCGCTGCTGCCGGTCCCGTCCTGGCGGAACGGACGCGGCGGCCGCCCGGAGGGCTACTGCCACCGGCAGATGATCGACGCCGTGCGCTACCTGGTCACCGAGGGCGTGCGCTGGGCCAGCCTGCCCAGTGACTTCCCCAAGTGGCGGGCGGCATACCGGTTCTTCCGCCGCTGGCGCGACAACGACTACATCAAGGAGCTCTACGGCCGACTGCGCAAGATACTGCGCGAACTGGCCAGCAAGAAGGAAGAGCCCACGCCGCGATCATCGACTCTCAGTCGGTCAAGGCCGACGCCACCGTCGGCGCCGCCACCCGCGGCTACGACGCCGGAAAGAAAATCAACGGGCGCAAGCGACACATCGCCGTGGACACCCTCGGCCTGCTGCTGGCCGTGATCGTCACCGCCGCGTCGGTCAAGGACAACGACGCCGGCCGCGACCTCCTTGAACAACTGCGCGCCGAACACCACCGCATCGCCCTGGTCTGGGCCGACGGCGGCTACACCGGCTGGCTGGTCATCTTCGCCCGCACCGTCCTGGCTCTCGCACTGACCGTCGTCAAGCGCAGCGACGACGCCAAGGGCTTCGTAGTGCTGCCGCGCCGCTGGGTCGTGGAGCGCAGTTTCTCCTGGCTGATCCGGGCCCGGCGCCTGGCCCGGGACTACGAGACCCGCATCGACAGTGCCGAGGCGATGGCCTGGTGGCCGCGAGTATCCAGGCCACCCGCCGCCTGGCCCGCTCCGGCCGACCGACACCCCGTCGGGTCAAGCGGTCCGCGGCCTGAACAGCCCCGGCCGCCCATCAGTCAACCAGCCCCGCTCGACCAGCCGCTTCGCCCGAAACCGCGCTGCCTGCTCCCGCGCGTCACTGGCCGACCAGCCCAGATGCTCGCGCATCGCCCGTGCCCGCGCTCCGTCCCCGCCACCGGCGGCATCCTCCTGGACCAGGGCCACGATCCGCGCGCACTCAGGCGGCAGCACCTCGATCCCCACCCCATCGCGCCACAGCGGGACCTCCACCCGCGGCCCAGCAGCACCCGCGGCCGGCAAATCCACCGGCGCACCGACCACGACGGCTTCCTCATCCGCCTCGGCCACAGCAGCCTGAAGCCCCTCCAGCTCGGCCCTCAACTCCTCCGCCCGGGCCAGCGCCACCCGCTCGCGCCTCTCCAGCACGCCCAGCACCGACGGCATCCGCCACCTCCCAGCACACCCCGCACCGATACGACGCTCCGAGCATGCCTACCGACCGACGGCCACACACCTCACCTGGGAAAACGTGACCCTATCTTCGGTTTGGGACTCGCTTCTGATGGTGGTCCAGGTACGGCTTGACGCGCCGAGGATGAAGCTGCGGTCGTCGTGGCGGCGGGAGACGAGGAGCTGGTCGAAGGCGGCCGGGTCCGGCGGCGTGCCGGGCAGGAGGTCGACGTGTGTGTCACGCAGTCGCCTTCCCCCGGTGTGCACGATCCGTTGGGTTCCGTCTTCTTGGCGGCGGGTGCGCTGAACGAAGCGGGCGGTCAGCCCAGGCGGGGTGTCGGCCAGGTGGACGACGGGGCCGTGGTGGGGTTGACCGGTTGTGGCGCTCACTTCCTCGACGGGCCCCAGCCTTGGCCAAGCGGCCTTCCGGCGTGATCGGAGGGGGATCATCCGATTATCCATCATGACATCTGTCACATCACGCTGGTGACATTGTTCCCTGCCATTGTCCCCTTGTGTAGCGACATGCTGGACATGCGAACTTTTGATAAATAAAAGTTTGCAATAGACGAGTCAGGGGAGGCAGGATGAAGAAAATCAACTTAGGTCGTTTCGCTGTTGCAGCCGTGGCTGCCGCTACGGTCGGATTCGCTACCGCTGGCCCGGCGTTCGCTGATGGTTATGTCCAGTGGAAGGACGCGGCCACCGGAAGGTGTCTGACCTGGAATAATGACGGCGTCCTCACCACCCCGCAGGCATGCGGCAGGAGTTACGGAGATTGGTACGAGCAGGAAGTGTCCACCGGCGTTTTCCGGATGTACCCCTATCAGGACCAGGGGAGGAAGCAGTGCCTAGACAGCAGCGACGCGGGTAGGGTCTACCTGAACCCGTGCAACTCTAGTAACTACCAAAAGTGGAGGGAGACCAAGACCTCCACTGGGTGGCGGCTTACCAATGTCGCGACGAGCCGCGTTCTCGACAGCAACTTCAAGGGGTCGGTGTACACAAACCCGGACGAGGGCGACAGTAACGAGTACCAGCGCTGGCACTAAAGGAAATGCCGTGCTATTCGGGGTGCGAGGGCACGAGGGAAAGCAAAGGGCCCTTGGTCTCGGGTCTTGAGTTCTAGCGGTCGTTGCAACACCCCAGCAAGGGGTGCGATGTACTTCGAGATCCGGGAAGACCGGACCGGGAGAGGTTGCCGTCTGACGCGTGAGCGGGAGGCATGCTTCCAGCTCATGCAGCAGGACTACAGCAGCAAGGAGGCCTGCGGGATCGTCGGTATTCAACCAGCGGACCGGCAAGCGGTGGCGTAACGGGTGGCATTCGCCGCCCAACGGCCGCAAGCCGGTGCCTCCCATGCAGGTGGGGGCACCGGCTTGCGGCCCGTCGCGCTACCTGCGGGAGGAAGACCGCATCCACATAGCCGATTGAGCTTCCCCCGTTGCGCGGGATGGACCTGGAAGACTCCGGCAGCAGGGCCAGATTCCTTCAAGAAACTTGAACGCGTTCAAAGCATCCGTGGGGGTGGATGATGACCGGATCGTTGTCGTCGCGTTACGCCGGGCCTCGGCCATGGGGGCTCGCCGCGTGGGCCGGTGCCTCGTGGCTGATGCTGACGGCCAGTCATATGCCGTGTGTCACTGCACCACAGTACGGTGCCGAGCGAGAGTGCGGGGCATGACCTTGTGGCCCCTGGATGCCCTGGCCGGACTGGTGACGCTGGCCCTGGAGGCTGGAGCCGCCTTCCTGTACTTCCTCGCGTCCCGGCTGAAGCAGTGGGCGGGCTACAGGACGGAGAACTCGGACCGGTTGGCCGTCGCCGTGGCCGTCACGATCACCGCCACGCTCGGTATGGGATTCCGGTGGGCGGGCCTGCCGGTCTCCGCCTGGAGCCAGTTCGCGGTAGGAGGCGCCCTGGTCCTCCTGGTCCTGGCGGCCCTGATAACCCTGGTGGTCGATCCCCTGGTTGCGGCCTGCTGCCGTCGCTGTCGCCGTCGCCGTCGCCGTCGCCGGCGCCGGCGACGGCCGCGGGCCACGGCGGACCACGGCTACCGCGGGCCTCGGACTCCGCGGCCGGACGCGATCACGGCCTCCCTGTCCCTGGTGGATTCCCCCGAGCGGGGCCACCGCTGGGGTCCCATGGTGTGGGCGCTGGCGGTTGTCGAGGTGGCGGACGGTCCGCCGTTCGCGGAGCTGATCGTGGAGGTCGGTGCCGAGTTCCACGACCAGCTGGTGGAGGCTGCGGTCGACAGCGGTTTCGTGCCCGCCGAGGGTGAGCCGCCGGACACGAGCGGGGCCGTCGAGATCGGCGGCGACCTCGTGACGCGCCTGGTGCTGGCCGGCGGTCGCCACGGGTTGGAGCCGAACTGGCGGGCCGAGGTGACGCCCGGATGGCTGGCCGCAGCCGAGGACAGGGGCGCCATCCTGGTCAATCTCGTGCCGCCGGGTACGTGGCCGCCCGGGCTGCTGGGGATGGAGCCCGAGGCGCGCCGCGCCGCGTTCACCCGGGGGCTGGACCGGGCGAGATCCGCGGGCTGGGTGCTGCACGGAACGGCATCCGTGCGGTTGGTCTAGCCGTTGCCGTTGCGGTGCCGGGGCCGGTCGCAGGGCTGGACCCGTCGCGGCCGGTGAACGAAGAACGTCACTCAATACTCAAGGAGGAGGCCGTCGATGGCCGAGGAACAGCACAGTGCCAGGAGTGGCAACGCGAAGACCGGTGGGACGTCGCGGCGCAGTGCGCTGAAGGCGACCGTGGTCGGGGCGGGGGCGGTCACCGCGATGGGCACGGCGGCCTCCATCTCGCGCGCGGACGGGCCCAGGCGCGGCGCGCCCACCTTCGTCCTCGTCCACGGCTCGGGGAGCAACTCCTTCTACTGGCAGCCCTTGTTGCGCGAGCTGGGTCTGCGCGGACACCGCGCGATCGCGGTCGACCTGCCCGGGCACGGGCTCGGCGCGTGCCTCCCCGAGTCCTACCAGTGCCCGCAGGACCTTGAGCGGCTGCGCACCGAGCCGTCCCCGCTGTCCAGGGTGACGCTGGGCGACTTCGCCGAGCATGTCGTCGGCGTGGTGCGGCGGGCGCGCCGCAACGGCCCGGTGGTGCTGGTCGGGGAGAGCCTCGGCGGTGCGACCGTCAACGCGGTCGCCAACCAGGTGCCCGAGCTGGTCGAGCACCTGGTGTACGCCTCCGCGTTCTGCCCGACCGGGCACCCCTCGGCGCTGCAGCTGATGATGACTCCCGAAGCGGCCACCAGCTGCAGTTTCAAGATTCCCGCAGTGCAGACGCCGCCGGAGCTGGGTGTCAGCCGGGTCAACTGGCGCTCGGGCGACCCCGCGTTCCTCGCGGTTGTCAAGGAGGCGATCGCCGCCGACCGGTCGGACGCCGAGGTCCGGGCGCTGATGAACATCCTGGAGCCGGACGAGTCGGCGGCGGTCGGTGCGAGCGAGGACGCCCGCGGGCTGCCGGGGAAGTGGGGCCGGGTGCTGCGTACGTTCGTGCGCTACACGCAGGACCGCATCATCCCGCTGCCGCTCCAGGACCTCATGATCCGTGAGGCGGACGACGTCACACCGCACAACCGCTTCCGCGTGCGGTCGCTGAGCGCGCCGCATGCCGGCCCCCGCGACCCGGGGCTCCTGGCGCACGAGCTGGAGCTCGTCGCAGGGTTGTGCCGCTGATCGCGTGTTTGGCCTCCACCGCTGCGGCCGTAAGGCTGTGCCGAACTGACCGAGTTGGCTGGCACCTCGCATAGAGTGGCGCGATGCCCCTGCCTGTCGACCGGCTCGCCCTGGACCTGCTTGATGCCCATCTTGAGGCGCTCTGGCACGGAGCGGATCTCCCCTCCACGGAGGTACCGGCCGGTGTCGCTTCTGACGGTGCGGGCGAGCTCGTTCGCTGGGCCCTCGACCGGTTGCGGGTCGTGCCCCGCGAGCCGAGGGACGTCTTCGTCCGCGAGGTCGGGGGCCTGCTGGCGGAGTTCCGCAGCCCTGTCCCTGGAACGCGGCGCTGCGGCTGTTCGACGACGTCTACGCGTTCGCAGCGACCGGTCCTCGGTGGCACGAGGACTGGGCGTACGACGTCCTTGCCGTGCTGCACCGGGAGGTACCCGATCCCCGTGGCTGGGTTCGGCTGGATCCGGACCGCACCAACACCGCGCGCCGAACGGTGCCGGCCTATCCCTTCGATCCCCCGGCCGCGTCGGAGGTCCCCGAGCGTCTGTACCGCCTGGACGCAGGGACGGCGGTCACCGCTCTCGCGGTCATGGCCGAGGAGTGGTCGTCGGGAGCCGTTCCCGTCAGTGCCCCAGAGCTGGCGGAGTTTCGCCCAGTACTCGTCGGCCCACACGCGATGGGAAGCCTGCCGCTCGGCCTCCCGGGGGCGGGTCGGATCGAGTGATCGCGCTCCTCGACGAGCATCCCCTGGGAGTTGAGCCGGTACTCCGGGAGACGGGCACCGCGCCCTCCACCTACTACCGGCGGCGCCTGCGCGAGCGGCAGCCCACCCGCCGCGAGCAGGAGGACGCCGTACTCACCGAGAAGATCGAGGCGATCCACGAGCAGTCGCACGGCATTTACGGCTCGCCGCGCGTCCACGCCCGCCCCGCTGGCGTGCGCGTCGGACGCAAACGGGTCGAACGGCTGATGCGCCAGGCCGGCCTGGACTCGCCGACGCGCGCCGCCGACCTGGACATCCCCCACCGCTAGTGCGGCTGGCCTACGCTGAAAAATCCGCCTCACCCCGTACGAGCACTGCGATGCCCGCCGAAGGAGATCACGTGGAAGACCAGACACGGCGGAAAGAGGCGAGCCCCGAGGTGCAGGCACGCATCCGGGACAGTTTCGACCGCCAGGGGCTGATGCGCCACCTCGGTGCCCGCATCACCAGGATCGCGCCGGGCCTCGTCCACATCGAGCTCCCGGCCCGGCCCGAGGTGACCCAGCAGCACGGCTACTTCCACGCCGGCGCCACCAGCGCCATCGCCGACAGCGCCGGCGGCTACGCCGCCTTCACCCTGTTCCCCGAGGGCACCGACGTACTCACCGTCGAGTACAAGATCAACCTCCTCTCGCCCGCCCTCGGCGACCACATCGAGGCCATCGGAACGGTCCTGAAGGCCGGACGCACCCTGACCGTGTGCAAGCTGGAGGTTTTCGGCGTCCAGGACGGCGAGCGCAAGATCGTCGCCAACGGGCAGCAGACGCTGATCTGTGTGGACCGGCCCGAGCGATGAGGTGGCACCTGACTTTCCCGCCGGTGTCAGACAGGTTCGGTCGTGAACACCGGCGAGGCGTTGTGCCCGCCAAAGCCGAACACGTTGGTCAGCGCCGCGCTGAGTGCGAAGTTCGCGGCCCCGGGACCAGATGAGCTGATGCCTGGACAGTTCCGGATAATACCTACCATCACGCGGGCCCGCGCCGGATCCTCGGCGCGGGCCTCACGGACCAGTGATCCCTGTCTGGGTGAAGAACGCCTGGGCGCGGATCCAGGATCCGGCGGCGGTCTCCTTGCGCTCGTCGACGAGGATCTCACTGTAGGCCAGGCGGGAGTGGTCGAATTCGCGCACCACATCGCGGCAGAGGACGGCGCCACCGCGGTGCTCACTCGCATCGGCGTCACGCGGGAGGAGGAGGGGCAGGTCTGTCGGGCCTGCCGAGCGGCGGCTGTGCTCCACGAGAAGCTCTGCCCGCCGTGGAAGAGGACGTGGGCGGTACACGGTGTTCTCCCCTGTCGGGGCCAGGAACGGTCCTCGCGCCTACCGCCTCGACGAAGGTGAGGACCGCAGGGTCGGTGACCCCTGACGGCCAGGCGAGTACGACCCGGCTCGGCGGGGTAGTCGGCCAGCGGGATGAAGGCGATGCCCTCGATTCGGTGGCGGTGGGCCGCACCGGCGGGGAGGATACCGATGGCACCCTGCCACACGATGGCATGCAGGCACTCCGACACCGTACGTACCACCGGCCCCGAGCCGGTGCCCGCAGACCGCTCCACCGCCTCGCCGCTGTCGGCCTCGCCAAGCCAGTACCGCCGCCAGGCAGCGTCGGCATCCTCGGGCAGGCGGATCCATGGTCGGCCCAGCAGGTCGCCGACCCGCAGATGGGGCCGCCGCGCCACGGGGTCGTCCGCTGGAACCGCTGCCACCGGCGGCTCCGTCTCCAGCAGCCGGACCGCGAGGCCCGCGGCGTCGAACGGAAGCCGAGTCAGAGCGACATCGACCCGACCGGACCGCAGTCCCGCCGTCGGGTCGCTGATATCCGCTTCGCACAGCCGTACCTGCGCGTCGGGGCGGGTACGGCGGAAGGCCGCGGCGGCGCGTGGGCCGAATTCGAGACCCGCTCCGGCAACAGTGCCCACCACGATGGTGCGCCGCCGGCCAGTCTCTCGTACCCGTTCCCGCGCCCGCTTCGCCGCGTCGAGCAACTCCCGTGCCTCGACCAGCAGAACCGAACCGGCCTCGGTGAGTTGTACGCCCTGCGCGGACCGTTGGAACAACCGACAGCCGAGCTCGTTCTCGAGCTCACGTATGCGCTGGCTGAGCGGCGGCTGCGACATGTGCAACCGCGCAGCGGCGCGACCGAAGTGCAACTCCTCGGCCACGGCGACGAAATACCGCAGGCGGCGAAGATCCATGCCGTCCACCATGTCGAGACGGTCCGAGGTCTACCGAAACAGTCTTGGACGGCCTCGCGGGTGCGCTGGTCCCGGCGCGATCGCACGGGTTCTCGCCCGATAACTGCTCACCGATGGAGGCACTCCCATGCACCAGCACAGCCACGGCCACGGCTACGCCGAGCCGGCCGACCTGCAACGCGCCCGGCAGGTCGGCCGCCTCGCTCCCGACGAGTTCGCCGCCTGGCAGTTCTTCCAGAAGGTCGTCGACCGCGAAACGGCTCCGTGCCACGCAAGTACCGTGAACTCGTGGCGATCGCCGTGGCACTGACCACCCAGTGCTCGTACTGCCTCGACGTGCACACCGCCCAGGCCCGCCGACACGGCGTCACCGCCGAGGAACTCGCGGAGGTCATCTTTGTCGCCGGAGCGGTGCGTGCCGGCGGGTCGCTGGCTCATGGCCTGCAGGCGATGAAGCTCTACAACGCACACCCGGCCGCATCGCCACCCTCGTAGGCCGTGTCACGCACCGCCTCTGGCCTGCGACTCACATGATCATCGAGACTTTGAAACGCCCCCTGCCCCGGATGGATGCGTGGCCTGGGAGTCATGTGTCGAAGTGCTCGGGGGCCTGGGGAGGGGCATTCGCCGGGGTATCGTGCGGGAGGCCGAGGATGATGTCGGCGGCGCGGGTGCGGACGTCGGTGCGGGTGCGGCCGGGGTGGTCGGCGGCGAGGAAGTGGTTGCCGATGGCCGTGCAGAAGGCGAGCAGGGCACGGGCCTCGACCTGGTCGGGGTCGGAGTGGAAGATGCCGGCGGCGTCGCGTATGAGCCCGAGGGGGACAACGTCATGTCATTCGGTTTCGTTGCCTTCCACTACCCGGCCCCGAGCGCGTCGAGGAGTTCGTCGGCCGGTGCCACCAGGTCGCCGAGGTGATGCGGCGGAAGCCGGGCTTCCAGTCCGTCGGGGTCTGGGTCCCCCCGAACGGCGACACCGTCGTCACCACAGGTGCGTTCGAGTCCGAGGAAGCCTTCCGGGCGACGGCCGACGCCGCCCGGAAGGTGGGCGCTACGCCCGACTGCATCAGCGACCTGGAGATCAAGCCCCCCAACCCGGACGGTGACGAGCTGCTGGCCGTCGAGCAGGCCGCGGCCCAGCAGTCCCGCCAGGACCGGGAGGCATCGGAGCGGGAACGGCGTCGTCCGGCCTGCCGCCGCTGCTCGGCGAGGTTCTCGGACGAGCGGTGGGAGGAGAAGGAACGAGGCTGGAACGACGGCGGGCTGTGCGCCGACTGCCGCCAGGCCGACGCCGGCCGAAAGGCACTGGAGGCCGCCGAGCGCGAGCGCGCCGCCGCCGAAACCGCGGCCGCCGAGGCGAAACGGCTTCCCGGTGCCTGGTGGCGCCGGTCCTGACCCGGCCTCACCCACCGGCAGGCCGCTGACCTGCGGTGGGGAGTTTCAGCACACCCGCTGACCTGCGGTGGGGAGTTTCGCCCCGTTACCTTCTTCGTGGCCCCGAAACGGGGCTCCTGGCCTCCGGGCCCGGTATGACTGTTGCCCCCTGTCGATCGCATGACCTGGGGGTGGTGTCACCGAGCCCGGAGCACCGTATGACCGCTGATGAGAGGCTTGACCGGCACCCGGCCGAGCGCAACGCCCGGCCGCTGACGGATGCCGGGTCTGCGTAACGTGGATGCGCGCGAACGGTGCCGACGGGCGAGGCCGGGACGGATGAACGACCTTCGGGGGGTTCGGTGTTCGACACGAGTGACATCGCGGTCTTCCTCGGCCTGGACGTCGGAAACGGCGACCACCACGGCCACGGCCTGACCGCCGCCGGCAAGACCGTGTTCGACAAGCGGCTGCCCAACAGCGAACCGAAACTGCGGGCCGTCTTCGACAAGCTCACCGCCAAAGTTCGGCCGCGTCCTGGCCACCGCGTCCACTCGTGAACACAGGCAGGTGGGTCTGGCGGCTGGGACTCTGGACCCGCAGCCCTGAGCCCTCCGCGGAGGGTCTATAACGACCGTCATAGGGCTGAGGCTCTCAGGGCTGACGCTGTCCGCACCACGCCGTGCTGTCGCGCTGTTGTCACGCGGCTGCGCGTTCGACCGGCGGCCGACGCCTCAATTCCCGCTGGCGGATGGCCGGCGGCTGGTAGGCCATGTCGAGCGTGCCAGTGTCCGTGCCGGGCGGCACGATGGCGTCGATCCGGTCCAGGACGTCGTCCGAGAGCGTGCCCTCGGCGCCCGCGAGCAGATCGTCCAGGTGTGCCATGGTCCGCGGTCCGAGGAGCGCGGATGTGACGCCGGGGTGCGCGAGCACGAAGCCCATCGCCAGATGGGTCAGCGGCATGCCCGCCTCTTCGGCGAGCGGGATGAGCTGTTCGACGACGTCGAGCCGCCGGTCGTCCTTGAGGTGTTGGAAGCCGTACTGCGAGCGGTGCGTCGCGGCCTGCTGGCCCTTCCGGTAGCGTCCGGTCAGCAGCCCGCCGCCGAGCGGCGACCAGACCAGGGTGCCCATGCCGAACTCCTGCGCCACCGGGAGCACCTCGCGTTCGATGCCCCGGTTGAGGATCGAGTACACCGGTTGCTCGGTACGGGGCCGGGCGAGGCCGCGCCGCTCGGCGACCCAGTGGGTGCGGACGAGCTCGGAGGCCGGCATGGCCGAGGTGCCGAAGGTGCGGATCTTGCCGGCTCGCTGCAGGTCGGTGAGAGCCCCGAGCGTCTCCTCGATGTCGGTGTCGGGGTCCGGGCGGTGAATCTGGTAGACGTCGACGTAGTCGGTATCGAGGCGGCGCAGCGAGTCCTCCAGCGCGCGCACCAGCCAGCGCCGGGACGCGCCTTGGTGGTTCGGCTCGTCGCTTATCGGGTTCCGGGCCTTCGTCGCGAGCACGACGTCGGCCCGACGGCCCTTCAGCGCACGGCCGACGATCTCCTCCGACTCGCCGTGCGCGTACATGTCGGCCGTGTCGATGAGGTTGATGCCGGCGTCCAGGGCCCGGTGGATGATGCGGACACAGTCGTCGTGGTCGGTGTTGCCGAGGGCACCGAACATCATGGCGCCGAGAGCGTAGGGGCTCACCTTGATCCCGGTCTTGCCGAGGCCGCGGTAACGCATGTTCTCTCCTGAGGTCCGTTTGCGGGGTGCTGCCACCAGCCTGTCGGGGAACGGCCGGACGATGAATACTTGTGAGTCCAGATTTTTTGAGCGAGAGTACGGGCATGCCCCCCGACCGACTCTCCGAAGCACTCGATCTGGTAGAGGTCCGCGGCGTCCTCACCGGCGGCATCGCGGCCCGCGGCGGATGGTGGGGCCGCGGACCGCTCTCCGACCCGGTCAAGTTCTTCGCGCTCGTCAGCGGCCGGGCTCGCCTGACCACCGACGGGATCGACGAACCGGTCGACCTCGTGGCGGGTGACGTGGCGATCCTCACCGGCCGCTCCTGGGTCGCGTTCGAGGCCGGCGCGGAACCCCGCCAGGAGGTGCAGCCGGAATCCGACTTCTCCACCGACCGCTTCGCGCGCTCCGACCGCGACGCCGACGACATCGTCATCGGCGGCTGCGTCAGTCTGAACGAGGCCGGAAGAAAGCTCCTCCTCGAATCACTGCCGCCAGTGGCACACATCAGGTCCGCCGGTGACGACGACCTGCTCCTCGCCGCCCTGCTGCGTCTCTTCGACGAGGCGACCGCGCAGCGGCCCGGCTCGGCCTTCGCGATCCGGCAGTACGGTCAGCTCTTCCTGCTGGAGCTGTTGCGGTCCTACGTCGACCAGTCCGCGCTGCCGTCCGGCTGGCTACGGCTGCTCGTCGACGAGCGCCTCCGCCCCGCCCTCGACCTGCTGCACGGCCGCCCCGGGCGAGCCTGGGGGCTCGAGGAGTTGGCGCGGGCCGCTGCGATGTCCCGGACGACCTTCGCCGAGCGGTTCCGGGAGGCGGCCGGTGTGCCGCCGCTGACCTACCTGGGGCGGTGGCGCATGCTGCTGGCCCAGCGCGCGCTGCGGGACGGTGACGCCCGTGTCGCGGCGCTCGCCGAGGAGTTGGGCTACGGCTCGGAGAGCGCCTTCAGCACGGCGTTCAAACGGGTCGTCGGCGAGTCGCCGCTGCGCTACCGGGCTCGGGTGCGACAGGACGTCACCGGCCGCGTTCGGACCGAGACGCTATGACGCGTCGGTCCCGCTCAGCTTCCTGCGAGGCCTGGCCGATGCGCGCGTCCGCTTGTTGGCTGCGTAGGTGAGCACTGTGCGGCGCGGGCACCGCGTATGACCCGAGCCTGATGGCCCGGCAGTGCCTGGAAACCGTCCCGCACTTGGCGCTCGCGGTGGCCTTGGCATCCGCCGACCGGGACTGATCGACTGGCCAGGTAGGGCGAAAAGTGTGGCCACCTGCCCTGCAAAGTGGCCATCTATCGTGCACACCCGAGCGCAGGCCGCAGCCAGCCTGCCGCAGGTTGCATCTGAGGTTGCTACTGCCGGTTGCTACTCGGGGTTGCGTCAGGCGGTGCCGCCGGAAGCGGCATTTTCGCAGCTCAGACCCCGTTTGTCCATAGGTCGCCGGGCGCCGACTACTTCTCCCTGGGCACCTCGACGGTGCCGGGTGAAGTCCGGGCACCGCCACCGGAGCGTCGAAGGAGAAGAGGAGCAGGAGAGTCGGCGCGCAGAGCAGGAGCGGAGACAAGATCCCGGCAACCCGATGCTGCGCGCCGACGGCGTGGTGGTGGTCCGCTGCGCGGTGGCCCGGCGGCCCCGCTTCGCGGCGCCACCGGCCGGAGAAGGGGCGAGGGGGAGACCACGTCGGGACCGCCGGCGGTAGGCCGTCCTGCGGCTCCCGCTCGCCGCCCGGCACAAGACGTGGCGGCTGGAGGGCACGGCCGGGCTGGAGGCGGCCGGGCAGGTGCTCGGCCTGCCCCGCGCCGACATGGGCTCTACGGCCCGGGGCGCCATCGCGTACTGGTGCCCAGCACGCGATGGCGGTCAACGAGACGATCGCCGCGTTCGTCCTGGGCGGCACCGCGCCCGGGGCCGCGGGCGGGGTGGGCGCCGTGACCGACTGGGCGACCGAGTGCCTGCACGACAGCCGGGGACGCGACCACTGACACCACGACGCCGACGGCGACCCGCCAGGGCGCCGAAGCGCAGGCCTCGCGCCGGGCTGCGCACTTCCTACCCGGGCGCCTGGCCGTTGTCCATCCGACCTCGAGATCCCCGGAGGACCCCGCCAGCCGGCCTCCGCCCCAAGCCGCTTCGGCTGCCTCGGTCGCTTCAGTCGCTCTTCCAGGCCGCCGTCGTGCCCGGCAGCGCCAGGCACGGTGGACCCGCTGGCCGTTGCGCCGGGCCGGAAGCGCGTGGCGGACCTCCCTTCACCCGGGCTGCGCCGCAGGGCCCGGCCACGTCGGCGCCGTCGCAGCGGTGCGCGGCTGCCGGCCCGGGCCGTCGCCGCCGTCCTCGTGCCCTCGGGCCGTTCCGGTCGTTGAACCGGGCGAGCGTCTTCAACCAGGACGCCCCGGCGGAACGCACTGCTGCCCGGCTGGTACACCCCCCACGGCTCCGGACAGCCCAGGCGCCCGCCCTGCGGGTCGGCCGGCGCGCACACCCGGCCGACCCGCTCAGGGCTTGCCCGCCCTGACCGAGACCGGCGGGCAAGCCCCACACCGCCGCCGCGCCCTGCCGCGGCGAAGGCCGAATCTGTCGGATCCCGTGTCACACCCGGCATGGGCGTGGTGGGCGGGGGCAAGCTGTCGCCCATGACGAAACGAGGCCCCTGCCACGGCCGGCGATTGTCACGCGCCAAGGCCTTGGGCGTGCCGCCGGCAGCTCTCGACGCGCAGCGCCCCCGCGTGCCGTTCCCGCCCCACATCTATCGGCTGGCCGCGAGGGCGGCCATCGGTGATCGCCCGCTACAGCAAGATCGATCTCCTGTGTTTGGATGAATTCGGCTATCTCAACCTGGACCGCAAGGGCGCGAAGCTGCTGTTCCAGATCTTCACCGAACGCGAGGAACGCAAGGCCACCGCAGTCGCCACGAACTCCCCGTTCCCCAGATGAGTGGGACAAGACCTTCGGCGACGCCCGCCTCTGCGTGGCCATCGCCGACCGGATCACGTTCCGCTGCACGCTGATCCAGACCGGCACCGAGTCCTACCGCTTCCAGGCCACCCAGGAATCGCTCTTCCCGACGCCGAAATGACAGGTCGCCACTTCTGGTCGCACCGCCGACGGGGTCCTGCTGCCGTCCAGCAGCGGATCACCGATGCCCGCCGCGCGGGCATCTCTCACTTCCAGGTCCTGGCGCTGGTCCACCGCGAACGGGACCGCGAGCGGATTCTCCTGCTCGAGCACCACGGCGACGGCGTCTGGGGCGCCCCGGACCTGTGGAACCCGGCGCACCCGCAGCGTCATGCGACGGCCCACCTCGCCGGTATCGAGGACATTACGGGCGAACCGTCGAGACGATCACCGACCGAGGGCAGCTGAAGAATCGAGGTTAAGTGAATGCTTGAGCAGAATTTTCCGGGATAGTCAAATTTCTTCTCCCTGGCCAGGCTTCATCGATTCGTCAAGGCAGGACTCGCCATTTCTTGTCTAGGAAATCGCCGCAGGAAGTGCGAGATCAGCGAAGAACGGCACATCAGAGGGCTGACATGCTGCCCGCCGGTGGGATTCCGGTGTACGCTCTCAGGGCACACGAAATTGCCTCCCGGTTGGTAGTCCGGACCGCAGATCACGGTTTTCCGCTCTGCGTCAATGCCCTCCCCTTTAGGGGAGTCCTGGTGTGCTCCGAGTACGAGAAGAACTCTGCACTGGGAGTACTGTGTCTGGAATGCGCATCGTCATCGCCGGCGGCGGGCTCGCCGGGTTGACACTGGCCCACTACCTGAACCGGAACGGCCTGGACGTGGCCGTCTATGAGCGCGATGCCGACGTGGCGGCACGCGAGGCCGGGTACCGAATCCACATCAACTCCACCGGCACCTCCGCGCTGCACGCCGCCCTGGAGCCGCGCCTGTGGGAGTTGTTCCTGGCGACCTGCGGCATGCCGAGCGAGGACATGCTGCTGTTCGACGAGCAGTTCAACCTCCGTCCCGGCCGGGACAAGTCGGCCACCGAGGGCACCGGTGTGCCCACCGACATCCCCGAGCACTTGGTGGTGTGCCGCTCGACCCTGCGTCGCATCCTCTACCTCGGCCTGGAAAAGGCCGTGCACTTCGGCTCTCGGGTCACCGGCTACCGCACCCACCCCGACTCAACCATCACCGTGCTGCTGGAGGGCGGAACCACGGCCGAGGCCGACGTGCTCATCGCCGCGGACGGCATCAACTCCTCAGTCCGCGCCCAGCGCCTGCCCCAGCTCCAGGTCGCCGATCTCGGCGCGCGACACATCGCCGCGAAGATCCACCTCACCGACGAGACCAAGGCCAAGCTGCCGGTGCAGATGTTCAACGCCTTCTCACTGGCCTACGACGCCGACTTCACCGGGCTGACCCTGGGCCCGCTGGAGCGCACCGACCCCACCTCGCCGCTGATCGCCGAACAGGAGCCCAGCTTCCAGCGTGAGGCCACCGCCGACTACGCGCTGAGCATCTTCAACTCCCTCGCCGACCACATGCTCCCCGACGCCGAACTGTTCACCGCCGGCCCCGACAAGCTCAAGGCGTATGCCCTGCAGCGCGTCGCCACCTGGCACCCCACCCTGGTCGACACGGTCCGACTGTGGGACACCGCCACCATCCAGGCCCTCAAGCTCCGCAGCTGCGTTCCCGTCGACGCCTGGGAACCCTCCAACATCACCGTCATGGGCGACGCGATCCACGCCATGAGCCCCGCCCTGGGCATCGGCGCCAACACCGCGCTACGTGACGCACACACCCTGGGCGACGAACTGCTCGCCGTCCACCACGGCGACAAACCACTCCTCGACGGCATCAGCGCCTACGAGGACGCCATGCGTGACTACGCCTACCACGCCCTACGCATGTCCGCGTTCGTCGGCCAGAAGGTGATCGGGCACCTCCCCCTGCCTGAATAGTCACCGCGCCGCTGCTCGGGCGGTGTGTCCACCGCACCGCTCGAGCCCGCACAGCTCCCAGCGGACGATAAGAGGCGGGCCCCTGGTCGCGTCTTGTCAGGGAGGCGACCTCGGGGCCCGCATCTACAAGCTATCGACAGCCCCGCGATGACCTCGCCGGACACTCCGCCCCGGGTCGCGAAGGACACCCGAGCAGTGGCTCCGAATCTCGCCGGAGTGGCTCTCATTCCCGGTTCTGGTCCAACTTCTGTGAGGCGACTACTCCCTGTGACTGCTTAGCCAGTCCTTTGCCAGATCGGCTCGTTGGGCCAGTTGAGCAGGTCATGCATGTCCTGGTCTTCGCCCGACAAGGCATGGACGGGGAAGGCGACGAAGCGCATGTTGTACCGTCGCCACGCGTCCCTCAGGTCCTTCCCTCGGAACCACACGACCACCGGCCACTCCATGGGGTCCGGGTGGTTGGTGAGCCAGAAGAACTGGTCGCCTTGTACGGTGCCGCCCCAGTTGAGCAGTCCCCCTGGCTCTGGTAGGAGCGGGTACGGGCACAGGGCCGGGTCCTCGTTTCGCATTTCCCGGAACACCGGACCAAGGTCATCGATGGTCCTCGATGTGAAGACACGGAAGATTGCCTCGTCCTGCGATGCGCCCGGCCATGGCCACGGAGCGTTCACACCCAGGTAGCTGCGGACCTCTCCTGGCCCGAACTGGTCGATGAACTCGCGGTAGTCCGCGGGGAACTCAACTCCGCATGCGTCGCGCGACCGCTCCCACGGTAGCGGTGGCCCGACCGGCTTGGCCGTCAGGTCGGCCAGTTCAGCGAAGTGCATCACGTCCGTGCGCATGGCGTCACCTCCTTGCGGATCATGTCATCTGTCGCCGACACGTGATCAAGGGGCAAGGAGGACCCTCTTGCGCAGCAGGCTGAAGCCAGCGCGGCCGTACATTTGGCGCTTGATCATTTTGATCCTGTTCACGGCGCCCTCGACGTGGCCGGAGTTCCAGTGCGTGGTCAGTCCGGCGTGGACGGCGGCGTAGTCGCTGTTCAGGCCATTTGCGAAGGTGCTGATCCCGGGCAGTCCCGCTGCTTTGGCTTCGGTGATCCACTCGGGCAGGCGGTCCCCGGCGCAAGACCCTCCTGGCTCACTGCCCCGAACTGGACACCACCGCCCACCTGGATGTAATAGGTGCATCATGCGACGAGGGCGACCGGTGTGGTCTCGGCTTGGGTGCCTCGGGTTCGGGCGAGTCGGCGGGTCATGAGGGTGATGGCGCTCCAGGCGAGGTGAGCCTCGGCGTGAGCGGGGAGACGTTCGTAGTCGCGGCCCCACCACGTTCGCCGAGATGCTCACCCTCCTCGACAGTTTCGGCGGGCACGCATGAACCACGCCAAAGATCGTTCCACCACCCACCTGCGCGGGAGCACGATGAATCCCTGGGCGTCCGGCGGCCGTCGGACGATCTTGATGGTGATGTTGAGCTCGCGCATCGCCCAGTCGACGAGTTCACCGGCGTAGGCGCTGTCGGCCCAGACGGTGGTGATCTCGGGGTGGGAGGCATGCAGCCGGGCCAGCAACAGCCGGGCACCGTCGCGGTCGGGGAGGTCGGCCGGGGTGACCAGCAGGTCGACCATGAGGCCGCCGAGGTCGACGGCGAGATGTCGCTTCCGGCCGGTGAGGTTCTTCGCCGGGTCGTAGCCGCTGGTCGCCTTCGGGACGGTGTCGGCCGCCTTGACGGACTGGCTGTCGACGACCAGGGCGACCGGCCAGGGGCTGTAGCCGCCGCGCAGCCGGATCCGGCGCCGCAGGTGGTCGATGATCTTCAACAGGGTGCCGTCCCTGGCCCAGCGGGCGAAGAACCCGAACACGGTCCGCCACGGAAGCGGGAAGTCCGCAGGCAGAGACCGCCACTTCGCGCCGTTGTCGACGATATAGAGGATCGCATCGACGATCTCCCGGCGCGGGTGGGCCTCTGGACGGCCGCCCTTCGGAGTCCGGCAGGCCGGCACTGGCAGCAGCGGTTCGAGCAGGGCCCACTCGGCGTCGGTGGTGTCCGAGGGGTAGTAGCGCGTGCGCATGGCAGGGGCTCCGGGGCGAGGCCGACCGGGTGGATCGTCAGCCGAGGCGGGTGAGGAGGTCGAGGGTGGACTCGATGGCGCCCATCTGGGCCATGACCGTGCGGATGTACGGGTCGTGGGGTGTGCGCTGCTGGTGCGGGGCCAGGGTGCCGGCGATGAACGCGGCGATGCGGTGGTGCTCGGCGCGGAAGAAGGCGCGCTCGTAGCCGATCCACACCTCCGGTTCGTCGACCATCCGGTAGCCGTCCCTCCGGGACCAGGTCAGCGGGGGCAGGTGCTCGGCGGCGGCGATCTGCCGCAGATGCCGGATCCCCACCGCCACCTGGGCCGGAGAGCGCTCGGTCGCCGCCACCAGCTGGTCCATCGTCAGGCCGCGTGGCCGGGCCTCGACCACGGCGGCCAGGACCGCCTGGGCGTGGACGTGCGCGGGGACGCCCCGGCCCATGGCCTACTCGCCCCGCAGCAGCCGCGCCAATTGCGCGTCCAGGCTGACGTTGCCGGTGGCCACCGCGCCCTCGATCCACTCGGCCGCGGCCCGCACCCGGGCCAGACCGCGCTCGACCGCGGAGCGCTCGCCGTCGCGGAACCGATGCCCGCGCAGCATGGGGACGATGCGGCCGGCGGTGGCGGTGAACTGCGCGCACGCGGCGACCAGGTCGAGGTAGTCGGCGCTGTGCTCGATCCGCTCCAGCGCCGGGACCTGCTCGCGGACCTGGTCCGTCTGTTGGCGGAAGCGCTGGAACTGGGCATCGTTGACCAGATGGCGGGCGGTGTCGTCGGCCATCGCCTTGGCCGCCACCTGCGGGCGGCGCAGGAAGTCGGTCACCACCACCGCCGCGACCGCGTCCTCCCGCGCCAGGTCGTGGATCGCCTCGATCCGCTCCTGCACCGTCTCGGGCGAGGCGACCTTCCATCCGACCGCCCGCTTGGCCGCATCGTGCGTCCACCACAGCTCACCCCTCACGCCGTCCCGGGCGGGAGGGTTGCCGATCGCCTCGAACCGCTCCTTCTCGTCGGTGATCCCGGCCAGGATCCGGTGCACCGTGTGCGACACCCCGTCCCGGCGATGCGGTGCCAGCCAGCGCGAGGCCACCCACCGGTACGTGCGCACGGCCCCGGCCTGGTGAAGTTCGAGGGTTCCCGGCCGATGGCGGAGGTGCTGGAGCTGATCGCGGATGAGGCCAACCCGGCCCGGCACATCAAGACTGGCGGAGTCGTCTCCGCCGACGAGTAGCCACACCCCGTGCGGCCCGCCGACACCAGCCTGGCGGGCCACCCCCCAATACTCGAGTTCGCCCCGACGGGGCGAGGAAGGACCTGATGCCCCATGAGCCGGGAGATCGACGAGGGCCTGGAGCGTGCCGAGCGCACCCGCCCCATCCCGGTCCACCTGAACACCCGCGTCAAGTTCCTGTGGGAGAAGGTCGCCAAGAACGACACCAAGCGCCTCGCCCAGGCCGCCGGCGTCTCGGTACGCACCGCCCAGCGCTGGGCCCACGCCCTGACCGCCCTCGCCGAAGGCGAGCTGGTCGGCGACATCCCCATGACGAAGGCCAACGCGGCGAAGGTCGAGCGGGCGGTACGGGCGGCCTGGCAGCCGCGGGTGAAGAAGCGGGTGCGCCGCGACGCCGAGCAGCGCGGCTTCATGCTCCACATCCAGGCGACCTTCGGCTACAGCGCGGCCGGCGGCTCCACCGACGACCCCCGCCCCCGGATGATCACCCAGAAGATGCCCGGCTCGGTCGCCCGACGGCTGTACGAGGCCCGCGACGCCGGAGCCACCCAGGCCCAGCAGGAAGCGATCCTTGCCGAGGGCCTGCGCGAGCACTACTTCAAGGACAACGGCCACCGCGCCCGCGGCCTCGACGTCGAGCTGAACGACATCGCGTGGATGGACGTCGAGCTGTAGGACCTAGTGCTGGCATCGGGTGTGCACAGCCGCGCACGGCGCTCGTTCTCCGAGGAGGTCGGCAGGTGCGGCGTTCCCGATCCTGGGCGGTCAGCCCGTGTATGCGCCTGCCGTCGGCGGGCGCGGCGCGGTGCGGTGCTGCATCTGGCCCTCGTGATCGGCTGCGGCACGGTGGCGGCCGACGGGTGGGACGGGGCGGTTGTCAGACGGCCGAGCTGGGCCCGACCACGACCGCCGCCGGCCGCCCTACCCCTGGCCCCCGAGCGAGCGCCGACCTGCTGATCGAGGCGTACGACAGCGCCCTCACCACCGACCTCGGTGGCCTGGCGCCAGCCGTTTCGCGAATCGCGCAGCAGGGCGACCGCTCCGGGGATCGCTATCGAGGTCGGCCATCGCTCGATCCGTCTGTCGAGGGGCCGTCACAGAGTCGGCCCCTCGACGGAGGCGATCAGAGAATCGGCTCGCAGCCGATTGCCTTGCCCCCGGTGGCGAGGAACTGTCGTACGAGGTCCTTTTGGTCGGGGAACAGAAAGGGCTTTTCGAGGCCGTTCGCGTAGCCGCCGTTGACGGTGAAGAAGACGTCCTTGCCCTGGCAGGTGGTGACGAGTGTCCCGTCGGCTACCCAGCGGGCCCGCCCGACAGCGGACGGCTCTTCGCCGTCCTTCTGGGTCAGGGCGGTGGTCCGCGGCTCGGTCGTGATCGCGAAGACCTGCGCCCGGCTGTCGTACCTCGGGTTACCGCCGATCGTGCAGGACCAGATCGGGCCGAACCCGGTGGTGACCTGTTGCGGCATGCGCCACTGGGCCTCGGGGTTTTTCGCGGGTGCGAACCCGGGCAGGCCGCAGAGGTTGGCCCAGTTCGGGTCCGTCTCGGCCCCCTTCGCCGACAGGCTCTTCGGTGGCGACAGCTTCCGGCCTCCGCACGAGCGCGCCTTGGCCACCCCGTTGGCGAAGGTCACGGCCAGGGCGGCCCTGGCCTCGTCATGGCCCTTCTCGCTGGTGAACACCGCGGTGTGCACGCCCTTCTGGCACCCATCCGGGAGCACAGCCCACGCGACGTCAGGGGTCACCGAGCCGGCCGTCTCGCCGGAGAACAATCGGGCATCCGATGCGGCCAATGTGCCCGGGCCGTCGCCGGTGTTAAGGACGATGTCGAACTGTACGACCTTCTCGGAAGTCTCGAACAGGCCGGATCGGACCGTGGCGGAGCAGCTGTTCCCGGTGAAGTCCTTCGTCGCCGAGTAGCCTCCCTTGTCCTCGCTGATCCGCCCGGACCCCAGGAGATCGTGCACCTCGTCCGCGGTGACGGCCCCGTCGCAGACGCTGTCCGGGCCTCCGAGGTTCGTCAGCCGGTACAGCGCGAACCCCACCGCCCCGACCGGGACGAGAGACAGCGCCAACACCACCACCGCCAGCCGCACGCGCAGTCTTCGGGTGGTGAACCCGCGCCGATCGAGCGCCGCGCCGATGCGCCCGTCAGGGCTGTCGGAGTCGTCGGGACGGTCGTTGCGCATCGTTTCCACCATCCTCACGACCGCCCGAACACGGTGCGGTAGGTGCCGTCGATGGCGACGTTGTAGGTGGTGCGCGCGTCCGTCTTGAGCTGCTGCGACACGCTCCCGGTCAGGTCCGCGGCAGCGGGGTCCGTCCCGAACCGGGCCACCCTTTCGTCGATCATCTTGTTCAACTGGTTCTGTCCCGCTGAGAAGTGGGAGCTCAGATTGCCCTGAAGCTGGGAGTCTGCCAGTGCCTTGGCGTCGTTGGCGTACTGGGCGGTCCCGACATCGACCAGGCGCTGCGCGATGTCGCCGAACGGCAGGACGTTCGAGACGGTCGGAAGCAGGTTCGCGGGCGTGCCGAGCAGGTGGTACTTCATCTTCGCGTCCCAGTCCGCCTTCGCCTTCTCGGAGTCCGTGTGATCCGAGGAAGTGTCGGCGAACACCGCGTCAAGTGCGCCGAGGGCGGAGCCGGCCTCCTGGGTGAACGAGTGGAGCTTGTGGTTCGCGCCGCCCACCGCGTCGGGCTTGAACGCCTCGGGGCCGTAGTCGCCGAGACGGAGGGCGATCTCCCGGGTCTCGGCGCCGTGGATGATCGCGAAGGAGGCGGGATCCTCAGCGGCGCCACGGATCACTCGCAACAACTGGTCGCGCTGGACGGTGAGCCCGTCCGGCTGGGCAGGGCCGGCCAGCTCCTTGCCCAGGATCTCGTGCATGTCCGGCGCGTAGTCGGCGATCATGTCGGCCATCGGTCGACGGAGCGCGGCCGGTAGGCTGGCCTTGTCCCCGGGGCCGCTGCCGGCGAAGGACTTGAGCGTCTCGTCCATGATCTGGGACATGACCTTGTCGTGCGGACGGACCGGCGGCTGGTCGCCGTGCGGGTCCCGACCGGTCGTGGCGGCCTCCAGGGCGTCGCCGAACGCGGCTCGGGAGGTGTCGCGCACGAGATCGTCCACCTGGTTCTGCTCGTAGCCCTGGTTGGGCCACTTCCGCTCGTGCAGCAGGTAGTCCAGGTTCTTGCTCTTCGCCGGGTCGAAGAAGTCCTTCGACGCCCCGGGGGCGTGGCTCAGCGCAGTCATCAGACCGCCCATCGGGTCGGTCTGGTTGGTGAGGGCACTCCAGTTCGGCCCCCAGAGCTCTTCGCCCTTGGTCTTGCTGTTCCGCTCGTAGTCGACCAGGTCGTTGCCGACCTTGAGGAGGAACGACTTGTCGAACGTCCCCTTCGCCCCCATCAGCGCCGTCAGCGCCGGGTAGTTGTCGTTGTACCCCGCCGCGGACGCCCCCGTGCGGCGGGCGGCGGCCAGTAGGCCGTCCTCCCAGGCTTTGCCCATCCCGCCGTCGCGGGTGGCGGTGGCGAGGGCCATGGCGAGGCTGTTGTAGACGTCCTGGTAGCCCTTGGCGTTGTGATTGCCATGGGCCAGGTCGCCGTAGACCTTGGAGTACTCCAGCAGCGCGTCCGGGCCGGTCTTGCCGCCGTAGTTGAGGCCGTTGAGCAGCGTGGTGGAGAAGTCCTTGTTGCCCGCGTTGGCGGCCATGAGGGCCTGCAACTGCTTCAGCTCCGGATCGCTGAGGCTGCCGGCCTTGGACATCAGGTCCTTGGCCCGGTTGGCGTCAGCGATCGGGCCAGCGCCGTACGGCTTCGGGTTGAATGAGGTGGTGCTGGTGCCGATGTCGCTCTGGAGGGCGGCGGCGGCCGTCTGATCGGCGGCGGTGGCCCGGTCGACGGCCTTGCCGAGGCGGGTGGAGATCGCGTCGGCCTTGGCCCGCATCTCGGCGTTGTACTTCTTGGCGGCCTCGACCCCGTCGGGGTCGTTCCGCGAGCCGGGCAGCGGGGGCCAGCAGACCTCGCCATCGGGGGTGACGGTCAGCTCCTCGGTCTTCGCGTCGTAGATCGCGGTGAGGAGGTCGTTATGGGCCGCGCGGAACACCTCGGCGGCGGTGGTGACGATCGCGGCGATGGCGGTCGCGACTGCCGACGCCTGTTTGAAGTCGGTGTCCACCCCCTCCAGCGCCGAGTTCGCGTTGGCCGCCGCCACGCCCTTCCAACCGGCCCGCTGCGCCGTGCTGGTGAGGTCCTTGTGGACCCGGCCGTCCAGGGTGGTGAGGGTCTTGGCGACGCTGGACCAGGCTTCGGACGCCTCCGTGACCGCGTCCGGACGGGCTTCGTATAACTGCTTGAAGGACACCATGTGCCCGGTTCCCCCTTAGTGAACTGCCGTGCCGAACAGCTGGGCGTTCTTGTCCTCGTTGGCCGTGTACGTCCGCTGAGTGGTGTCGAGGTTGGTGGCGATCCCGTCGATCCGGTCGTGCAGGGCTGTGCACTGCTTCAGCCACCGTTCGGTGCAGCTGGTGACGGCGCTGCTGAAGGCGAAACCGCAGGTACCCGCCGACGCGGCGCTCATGTAGTCACTGAGGCCCAGCGTGAGGGGCCCGCTATTGCTGTTGGCCTGGTTGAGCTCGGTGGCGATCTGCCGGGCTATCCCGGCCGAGGCGGCGAGTTCGTGCGGGTTGTCCAGTTGGGTGGTCGCCATGCCGGGGGGCGCGGCGTTCCAGGGCGCTGTGTCGGCGCTCTTGGCGGGGTTGGCGTACGGCGAGGTGCTGGGCGGCGTGCCGGGTGTCGATGCCGCTGCCGGGGCGACCGGGCCGGTGGTGAAGTCGGGTTCTCCCATGGGTGTGTAGCTCTCCCTCCCTCTGTGTGGGGGCAGTTTGCTCTGCGCCACGCTGACCGTGTCGTGCCCCACTGTCGGTGTACTGACGCACCCTCCGCAGCGGCGGTTGCACGTGGGGTGGGGGAGACGGGCCGGGGCGTGCAGGTCTTGTTACCGGCGGGTCGCTTCTCTGTCATCGCGAGTGTTACGGCTTTACTGTCAAATCCTGAAGGGTTCTGCAGCCAGTGCGTGACACGGGCAGGTCCCCGGCGTGGTGCGCCTGGCAGGCGCGATCGGCTCGTCCATCGCCGGCGGGACGGTGTGGGTGCGCCCAACATTCGGGCGCACCCACACTTGAGCGCGGCCAGCCGGCTGGAAGCCGTCCGCCCTGACCTGCGCTCACGCCGACCGGACAGCCCACTCGCAGCGCGGGCAGACGTGCCCGGCGTACTGCGGCGGGTACCAGCGCGAGCCCGGCCCGGATGGCCGCCACGGGTCGACGGCCATGCTCGCGGTGTCGATCCCGCAGGCCGTCGCCGGGAGCGGGTCGCCGGGCACGTCCGGGTCGGAGCCAGCAGCGTGCACGACCAGGAGGTCCGGTTGCTCCGGCTGCTCGATCACCACGAGGATGCCCACCACCCCACCCTCCGCCAGCGGCGGGCTGTACTGCATCCGGCGATCGGCCATCGGGACGCCGCACAGCTTGGTGAGTTCCGCCCCGCGCACCTGCTGCGCGGCCTGGCCGTCCGGTTCCCCGCGTCCGGCGTGCCCGCGGCTGCCGTGCCTGCGCCGGTCGCGGTGCCGGAGGTGTTCGCGGCCGCGCCGGTGCCCGAGCAGCCGGCCCCGGCGCCGCAGGCGCCGCAGGTGGTGATGCTGGACCAGAACCCGGACGGTTTGTTGCTGATGGCGGCACCGCTGCCGTGCGTGCAGTGCAGGCAGCCCTCGGTCTACCGGGCGCAGGGCCACCCGATGCACCTGGGCGGGTTTTGCCGCCCGGTCGCCGCCGTCCAGGCCGCCACCGCCCCGGCCGCGCCCGCCGCTGCGCCTGCGCCGCCTGCCGCCCCGGTGGCCCCGACGCCAAAGCCATCGAGCAGAAAGTCCGCGCCACCTGGCAGCCGCGGGTGAAGAAGCGGGTGCGCCGCGACGCCGAGCAGCGCGGCTTCATGCTCCACATCCAGGCGACCTTCGGCTACAGCGCGGCCGGCGGCTCCACCGACGACCCCCGCCCCCGGATGATCACCCAGAAGATGCCCGGCTCGGTCGCCAGGCGGTTGTACGAGGCCCGCGACGCCGGAGCCAGCCAGGACGAGCAGGAACGGATCCTCGCCGAAGGCCTGCGCGAGCACTACTTCAAGGACGGCGGCCGCCGCGCCCGCGGCCTCGACGTCGAGCTGAACGACGTCGCCTGGATGGACGTCGAGCTGTAGAACCGCCCTCCAGCGGCCCCGTGTCGCCGACGGGAAGCCTCTCGGCGTACGGGCTGCCGGTGACGACGTAGGCGGCCAGGTCGTACGCCAGCTCCTCGGCCAGCTGCCCGTCGCCACCCGGGACGACCTCCCGGCCGGCGGCCCGCTCGATCGCGTCGGCGGCCCGCTCCAGCACCGTGCGGTGCCCGGCCTCCGGCTGCCGCTCGGCGAGCTCTCGCACCCACCCGGCCGCCCGCCGACCCGCCTCGCCCGCCTCGGCAAGCAATTCGTTCACCGCGTGCTGCCGCTCCCGCCGTTCCTGGTCCTCGTCGTCGGCTTGGCTGCCGGGCAGGGAAATCAGATGCGTCATGACCGGTGAACCCGGTCGCCGCCGTCCGGGTTACGGCCGAGCGGGAGCACGCGGTTGTCCACCGGGGCCTGCGCCCGGCCGCGAAACGGTGCCCGGGTGACAGACTGTCAGCCATGAGGTGCGACGCGAGGTCGCACGCTGTGAGTGTCACGGAGGAAGGAGGTCGGCATCATGCCGATGACGTGACCCGGGCCAGTGTCCAGGGCCCGTTCCCTCCCTGACGTGCGTTGCCGGTAACGGCGGGGTGCGAAGCTCGGGGAAGAAGCCCAAGGGCTCCCGTTCCGCCCGGGAGCCACAGGCGAGGGAAAGACCGGACGGGTGAAGCTCACTGAACCCTCAACGATGCTCCGTGATGACAAGCCTTGCAGGTGGGACGCGGTAGCGAGGTGCAGGACTGGCCGTTGGAAAGCGGCGGATGCCGGTCGAAGACTCATGGTCGGCCGGGAGGACACCATCGTCCCGGAGTAATGAGGGCACCCACCCCGGTCGTGTCTCACGCGTGTGGAACGCGACAACCCCGTTGGGGTCCAGACTGATTGACGTGTCTGGTCAGCCGACCGCAAGGAAGGCCCAGTTCCCCAGCGGGTGCAGGACGGCCCAAGAAGCGAAGGCCGGCAGCCGAAAGGCAGCAGGAAACCGGGACAGGCATCGGCACCTCCGCCGAGTTCCGCATAACTGGCCGGATACGGGTATCTACCCGAACCCGAAAGGGTGCTGACGTGGGCCGGGTGAGCCTGTGAAGAGCTCGACGCAAGGAACCCGAACCGAAGGGCAAGTTGGACACCGTGACGGTCACACCCACCGCTGATACGGCGGCGGCCAGCACCGACCCGGCGAACGGACCGGAGGGCGCAACCCTCGACTGGGACGCCATCGACTGGCAAGCCCAGGAGGAGGCAGTACGGCGACTGCGGCAGAGAATCTTCACGGCATCGCAGGCAGGGGACCTGAAACGGGTCCGCAATCTGCAGAAGCTGATGCTCCGCTCCCAGGCCAACACGCTGGTCAGCGTGCGCCGGGTCACGGAAATCAACGCAGGACGCAAGACGGCCGGGGTCGACGGTCAGGTCGTCCTGACCGCCCAAGGCAAGGCGGAGCTGGCCCAGTGGGTCCAGCACCGAACTGGCCCTTGGCAGGCCCGGCCGGTCAAACGGGTGTTCATCCCCAAAGCGGGCGGCAAGAGACGCCCTCTCGGCATTCCCGTGATCGTGGACCGGGCCCAACAGGCCCGCGTGTCACAGGCATTGGAACCCGAGTGGGAAGCGCGGTTCGAGCCGAAGTCGTACGGCTTCCGGCCCGGCCGCAGCTGCCAGGACGCGATCGCGGCGATCTACTGCACGGCCAAGGGCAAACAGGCCCACCGACAGTGGGTGCTGGACGCGGACCTGGCGGCGGCATTCGACCGCATCGACCACGGACACCTCCTCCAGCAGCTCGGCTCGTTCCCCGCGCGGGAACTTGTCGGGCAGTGGCTGCGGGCAGGCGTGGTGGAGGACGGCCGGTTCACCCCGACCGAGGAGGGCACTCCTCAGGGTGGCGTGATCAGCCCGGTGCTCTTGAACATCGCCCTGCACGGGATGGAGACGGCTGCGGGGGTTCGCTACCGGCAGTCCGGCCGTCGCGCCGGAGACACCATGCCGGGCTCCCCGCTGCTGGTGCGGTACGCCGACGATCTGCTCGCCTTGTGCCACTCGCGGGAACAGGCCGAGCAGGTCAAGGCCAGGCTTGCCGAGTGGCTGCGACCGAGAGGGCTGGTCTTCAACGAGGACAAGACACGCATCGTCCACCTCGAAGAAGGCTGCGACTTTCTCGGTTTCAACATCCGCCGCTATCACGGCAAGCTGCTGATCAAGCCGAGCCGCGAGGCCGTCAGACGGATCCGGAACAGGATGCGCACCGAAGTGAGGTCTCTGCACGGGGCCAACGCCGCTGCGGTGCTGCAACGGCTCAACCCGATCATTCGGGGATGGGCCGCCTACTACCGGGGCGTGGTCGCCAGTGAGATCTTCACCGCACTGGACGACTACATGTGGAAGCTCACCTACAAGTGGGCGACCCGCGCTCATCCGAACAAGCCGCGGCGCTGGGTCACGGCCCGGTACTACGGCAAGTTCAACAAGTCCAGGCAGGACCGGTGGGTGTTCGGCGACCGCGGCAGTGGCGCCTACCTGCTGAAATTCGCCTGGACGAAGATCGTCCGACACCGGTTGGTCCTCGGCTCGGCGTCTCCGGACGACCCTGCCTTGGGTTCCTACTGGGCCGAACGGCGCCGCACCAGCGCGCCCCCGCCTGTCGACCGTGCCACCTTGCGCCTGCTTCAGGTGCAGAACGGGCGGTGCCTGACCTGCCGGGGCCTGCTGCTGCCCGTCGACGACCCACCCTCCGGTCCCATCGAGTGGGAGCGGTGGCTGCGGGTCACCCGCCAGGCGATCACCACCCAAGTGATCACATATCGCGGGATCGACACGTCGGACGGAGTGCAACTCCGTCTTGTCCATTCCTCTTGCCAGCGGCGGCTCGCCGCTGGCAAGGATTCTGCGTCACTGCACGTCTGCGAGCCTTCAGGGCTTGCTTGAGCCGAGCTGCGGGGAAACTCGCACGGCCGGTTCTGAGGGGGGACCGCCGCAGCAATGCGGCGGTCCTACCCGACTGATCAATCCGCCCGTCCGGTCCGGCGCCCGCTGGCCCAGCCGTTCTCCCACCGCGATGCCGCGGTCGACCAGCCGGTCGGCGAGCGCCTGCTGCCCGTGGAGCGCTCCCCCTTCTCCGCTCCGGCTGACCACGCTCCGGCGGCGCGCTCCGCGAGCGCAGGACGCCGGCCCCTGGGGGAGGGCGGGCTCAACTATACCGGCGGCACCGCATCGCGGTGACCGTCGCGCTCTGCAGCGCGGCCTCCGCGCATTGGTGCGGGGCAGTGTGCGGAGGTCTGCGCATGCGCGGTGGCGCTCCGGATGCGCACGCGCGCAAGGGCGGGCGGTGCGCAGCGCGGTGGCGGTGGGTTGTCCGGGTGGTGTGACTTCAGAAGCCGTGATCAAAGCGCTCTTGGGGCTTGAGGGCCGGACGGAGATTCGATTCTCGGTCCCGTTCGGGTGATCGCGTGCCGGCCGGCGCATGA
>NZ_JBSFJV010000090.1:0-29874 GCF_053598235.1 Kitasatospora sp. NPDC001159 | reverse complement strand
GTCGACGAACTCCACGGCCCCACCGCCGACACCGTCCTGGACCGCATGCGCCGCTTCGACGCCAAGGGCCGCACCAGCTGACCCGGCGACAGCCCACAGCCCCGAAGCCACCCGTCCCACGAGCAACCCCAGGACTGACACCTCCTCATGTTCCGCACCGCACTACGCAACGTGCTGGCCCACAAGGGCCGACTGTTGATGACGACGCTCGCCGTCATGCTCGGCACCGCCTTCGTGGCAGGCACGCTCGTCTTCACCGACACGCTCGGCAGCGCGCTCAGGTCCCAGAACTCCAAGAGCTACACCGACATCGCCGTCACGGTCAGCGACCGGGAGGCCGTCGGCCGCGGCTACGACCACGGCAGCAAGGCCCACACCGGCCCAACCCTCACCGAGGACACCCGCAAGGCCGTCGCGGCGCTGCCCGGCGTGGCCGACGTGCGCGGGGTGGTCAGCGGCTTCGCCGGCATCGCCGACAAGAAGGGCGCGCTGATCGGCAACGGCTTCTCCACCACCGGCACCAACTACGTGCCGGGCGCCGACGGCACCGACCCGCGCTACCCGCTGGTCGACGGGCGCGGCCCGAAGAACGCCAGCGAGATCGCACTGGACGCCAGGACCGCCGAGAAGGGCGGCTACAAGGTCGGCGACACCGTCCGGGTGGCCGTCAACGGCCCGGTGATGGAGCTCAAGCTCACCGGCACCCTGCGCACCAACGACCCGCGCGTGGTGGCCGGCGGCTCGCTGGCCGCGTTCGACAGCGCCACCGCCCAGCAGCTCTACCTGAGCCCGGGCCGCTTCCGCGAGCTGGACGTCAAGGCCACGCCGGGCACCGACGACTCCGCGCTGCTCGCCGCCGTCGAGCAGACCGTCCCGCACGGCAACAACCTCGACGCCAGGACCGGCCGCGAACTGGCCAACGAGCAGGACCGGATGATCCAGCAGGGCACCAAGGGCATGAGCACTGCCCTGCTGGTCTTCGCGGGCATCGCGCTCTTCGTCGGCATCTTCATCATCGCCAACACCTTCACCATGCTGGTCGCCCAGCGCACCAAGGAGCTGGCGCTGCTGCGCGCCATCGGCGCCAGCCGCAAGCAGATCACCCGCTCCGTCAAGATCGAGGCGGCGCTGGTCGGCCTGACCGCGTCGGTGGCCGGCCTGGTGGCCGGCATCGGCATCGCCGCCGGGCTCCAAGCGCTGCTGAACGGCCCGCTGGAGGCCAACCTGCCGGACGGCCCGCTGGTGATCGCCCCGAGCACCGTCATCGCCGCGCTCGCGGTCGGCGTGCTGGTGACCCTGGTCGCCGCCTGGCTCCCGGCCCGCCGCGCCTCCCGGATCGCCCCGGTGACGGCGATGAGCTCGGCCGAGCAGCCCGCCACCCAGAAGAGCCTGCTGGTCCGCAACACCATCGGCCTGGTGTTCGCCCTGGCCGGCGCGGCCGCGCTGACCGCGGGTGCGGCGAGCAAGGAGGTCAAGCTGGTCGGGGTCGGCGCGGGCGCGCTGCTGATCGGCGTGTTCGTGCTGACCCCGCTGCTGTCGCGGCCGCTGATCGCGCTGTTCGCCCCGCTACTGCGCGGGCTGTACGGCACCCCGGGCCGGCTGGCCAAGGAGAACGCGATCCGCAACCCGCGCCGCACCGCCGCCACCGCCTCGGCGCTGACCATCGGCGTCACCCTGATCACCGCGCTGACCGTGGTCGGCGCCTCGGTGAACAAGGCCGTGGACAAGGCGACCGCGAGCGACCTCAAGGCCGACTTCACGCTCACCATGCAGAACTTCTCGATGCTCTCCCCCGAAGTCGCCGCCCAGATCGCCAAGGCGCCCGGCGTCAGCGCGATGAGCGTGGAGCGCACCATCTCGGTGACGACCGGCGCGGCCGGCTTGGACGGCGCGGACGGCTCGGACACCGAGTGGCTGACGACGGTGGACGCCGCGACCATCGACCAGCTGGCCACTGTCGAGGTCAAGGAGGGCGCCGCGGACGCCCTCAAGCAGGGCAAGCTGCTGATCAGTTCCGGCTCCGCCGAGCGCACCCGCTACAAGGTCGGCGACACGCTCGCCGTCACCTACCCGGACGGCACCAAGGGCTCGCTGACCGTCGGCGGCGTGCTGGAGTCCAACACCTCGCTGGCCGGGATCGTCGCCCCCGACGCCGTGGTCGGCCCCCACGCGGCACCCGGCACCGGTCCGAACCGGGTCCTGGTGAAGGGCACCGACGGCCCGACCGAGAAGCTGAAGCAGGCGCTGCGCAACGCGACCGGCGGCAACCCGCTGATCGCCGTCAAGGGCGAGAAGGACATCAAGGCGGAGAACCGCCAGATCGTCACCGGCATCCTGAACATGATGTACGGGCTGCTCGGGATGTCCGTGGTGATCGCGGTGCTCGGCGTCGTCAACACCATGGCGATGTCGGTCTTCGAGCGCCGCCGGGAGATCGGCATGCTGCGGGCGATCGGCCTGGACCGGCTCGGCATCCGCCGGATGGTCCGGCTGGAGTCGCTGCTGATCGCGCTGTTCGGCGGGCTGGTCGGCGTCGTCCTCGGCATCGTGGTCGCCTGGGCAGGCCTGCGCACCCTGGCGGACACCTTCAAGGGCATCACCACCGAGGTACCGCCGCTGCAGGTCCTCGGCTTCCTGCTGGCGGCCGCCGTAGTCGGCCTGGTGGCCGCGCTCTGGCCCGCCTACAAGGCGGCGAAGATGGACATCCTGGGCGCCATCAAGAGCGAGTAGGCCCGGGGCCGTACGAAAGAAAAGGAGCCCCCGGGGCGGTTCGGTCGAACCGCCCCGGGGGCTCCTTCGCGTCACGGCCCGGTGAACACTGATTGGAGGGTTGCAGCGGGCCGGTGGTCAGTCCGGTGGCGGAGACCAGGAGTTGGACGACCGGCTTGGCGTTGCCGCCCCGCACGTCGGCGATCAGCGGTGTGGTCTCGTCCGGCGGGGTCAGCTGCCGGCCGGACAGGATGTGGCAGGTCGGGTCGGACTTCGCACAGGCGGACCACTTGAGGCCGGCGAAGACCGTCGTACCCGGCTTGAGGGTGATCAGGACCGGCGGCCCGGGGTGCGGCGCGCGTTTGACCGCCACGGCCTGCGCGCTGCGACCGCCCCGCCCGACGGGATGCCGGGCGGGGCGGTGACGGTGAACTGCCGGTTTCAGGCGGCCGACTTGACGGTGACGGGCCGGGCGGGCTCGGCCTTGCCGCCGCCGAACGGGTTGAAGAACACGGCCAGAGTCGGCAGCAGGTAGAGCAGCCAGACCACCAGCTGCAGCACGGTCGGGTCCGGCTGGAAGTTGAACACGCCCTTCAGCAGGGTGCCGTACCAGCCGTCCTTGGGGATGGTGCTGGAGATGTCGAAGGCCAGGTCGTGCAGGCCGGGCAGCCAGCCGGCCTCCTGCAGGTCGTGCACGCCGTAGGCGAGCACACCGGCCGCGACCACGACCAGCATCGCGCCGGTCCAGGTGAAGAACTTGGCCAGGTTGATCTTCAGCGCGCCGCGGTAGAACAGCCAGCCGAGTACCACCGAGGTGAGCAGGCCGAGCGCGGCGCCGATCAGCGGGGTCCAGCCGTCGTCGGTCGCCTGCACCGCGGACCAGATGAACAACGCGGTCTCCAGGCCCTCCCGGCCGACCGCCAGGAAGGAGGTGACCACCAGGGCCGTCGTCCCCATCGCGATCGCCGCGTCCAGCTTGCCGTGCAGCTCGGACTTCAGGTGCCGGGCGGTGCGCCGCATCCAGAACACCATCCAGGTCACCAGCCCGACCGAGATGATCGACAGCGAGCCGCCGAGCGCCTCCTGCGCCTCGAAGGTCAGCTGCGAGGAGCCGAACTGCAGCACCGCGCCGAAGGCCATCGAGAGCACCACGGCCGAGCCGACGCCGAGCCACACCGGCGGCAGCTTGTCCCGCCGGTCGGTCTTGACCAGGTAGGCGATCAGGATGCAGACGACCAGGCTGGCTTCGAGGCCTTCGCGCAGGCCGATCAGGTAGTTGCCGAACACGTGGGCTCCTGGGGTGTCGTGGGGGAGGTACGGGGGGACACGGTCGGGGCCATGGGCCTAGCCGAACAGGGCCTGGCCCCACCACTCCCCCGGCTTGCGCACGCCCGCCGGGCAGGCGAAGTGGGCGGAGCCGACGTGCTGGATGTACTCGTTGAGCTTGTCGGAGGCCGCGAGCCGCTGCTGCAGCGGCACGAAGGCCGTGCGGGTGTCCCGCTGGTAGGCGAGGAAGAAGAGTCCCGCGTCCAGGCGGCCGAGGCCGTCGGTGCCGTCGGTGAAGGAGAAGCCGCGGCGCAGAATCATCAGGCCGTTGTTGGCGTCCGGGTGGGCCAGCGCGACGTGGGAGTCGGCGGGCATCGCCTTGAGGTCGGGGGCGTCGTGCTCCCTGGCCTTGCCGTACGGGGCGCCCTCGCCCTTGGTGCGGCCGAAGACGTCCTCCTGCTCCTTGAGCGAGGTGCGGTCCCAGGTCTCGATGTGCATCCGGATCCGCCGGGCGACCAGGTAGGAGCCGCCGGTCATCCACTCCGGGCCGTCGCCGGGGGCGGCCCAGACGTGGTCGGAGAGCTTCGCGGTGTCGGTGCCCGCGATGTTGTGGGTGCCGTCCTTGAACCCCAGCAGGTTGCGCGGGGTCTGCGCGTCCGGGGTGGTGGAGGAGGTCTTGCCGAAACCCAGCTGGGACCAGCGGATGCTGACGGTGCCCATGCCGATCCGGGCCAGGTTGCGGATCGCGTGCACGGCGACCTGCGGGTCGTCGGCGCACGCCTGGACGCAGATGTCGCCGCCGCTGCGCAGCGGGTCGAGCTTGTCGCCCTTGAAGTTCGGCAGGTCGATCAGGGCCTCGGGGCGCTGGGCCTTGAGGCCGAAGCGGTCGACGCCCTCCTTCTCGAACAGGCTGGGCCCGAAGCCGACGGTGAGGGTGAGCCGGGAGGCGGGCAGGCCCATGGCCTCGCCGGTGTCGTCCGGCGGTGCTTCGGGCAGACCGCTCGCCGCGCCGGTGCCGACCTCGCGGCCGCCGGTCATCGCGGCGGCCGCCTTGGTCCACTCCCTCAGCAGCTTGACCAGGGACTCCCGGGTGGCCTTCTCGGAGACGTCGAAGGCCGCGAAGTGCAGCCGGTCCTGGACCGGGGTGGCGATGCCCGACTGGTGATCGCCGTAGAAGGGCACCTCCCCGCCGTCGGCCGCGCCCGGCGCCGGGGCCCGGTCGTCGTCCTGCCGGCCGGCCGCGGCGACCGAGCCGACGGCGGCGGCGCCGAGCGCGACGCCCGCGCCGGCCCAGCCGATGACGGCGCGTCGGCTGACCGTGCCCCGGTTGGTGGTGGTGGCGGCAGCGGCCGGCGTGCCGTTCTGCTGCTCGTTCTCGGCGTCCATCGGCGGGCGGGCCCTTCTCACTCTTGCTGAACTGCTCTGCTACTGAGGTGCGCCGTCGCTGAACTGCTCGGCGCGGGGGTACTGGTGCCGGTGGTTACTTGACGACCACGGCGGCGGCCAGCTTCGACAGCGGCTCGCCCAGCGAGTTCACCGCGTCGGAGAAGGTCTTGCGCTCGGCCTCGGCGACCTTGTCGTAGGGGGTGAAGGTGCCGTCGGCCTGCTTGTACTTGGCGAGCAGGGCGTTGATGGCGGCGAACTCGGAGTCGAGGGTCCTGGAAAGCTCCGGGTCCTTCTCGGCGGCGACCGGCTTCAGCAGTTCGTAGGCCTTCTGCGCACCCTCGACGTTGGCCTGGAAGTCGGCCAGGTCGGTGTGGCTGTAGCGGTCCTCCTCGCCGGTGATCTTGTTGGTGGCGACCTCGTCCAGCAGTTCCTTGGCGCCGTTGGCCATGCTGGTCGCGCTGATCTCGGCGGAGGGGATCTTCTTCTGCCAGTCCTTGAGGTCGTCGACCAGCTGGTCGGCGAGCTTCTTCTCGTCGTCGCCGATCTTGGCGTCGGCCCAGAGGGCCTTCTCCAGCCGGTGCCAGCCGGTCCACTGCTGGCCCTGTTCCAGCTTGTCCTCGCGGGTGTCGGTCTTGGGATCGACGTCGCCGAAGCTCTCGGCGACCGGCTCGGTGCGCTCCCAGCCGGTGCGCGAGGGGGCGTACAGCGACTTGGCCTTCTCCAGGTCGCCGCCCTTGACAGCGGCGGCGAAGGCCTCGACGGCCGGGATGGTGGCGTCGGCCTGCTCCTGGGCGTACTTGCGGTAGGCGTCGACGGCGGTGGCCAGGCGCGGGTCGGCCGCGGCGGAGCTGCCGCCCTCGCCGGTCACGGTGATCTTCTGCCGGATGCCGTCGCCGACCATGCCGGGCTTGCAGGCGATCTCGTACGAGCCGGCCTTGATCTCGGCGTTGATGGTGGCCTTGGTGCCCGGTCCGATGTTCTCGCGCTCGGTGACGATCTTGTCGCCCTCGCCGTAGACGTAGACCTCGGTGGTCTTGGAGCCCTTGTTGCTGATGTCCAGCACCAGGTGACCGGCAGGGAAGCCGGTCTTGGAGACCTCGCAGGCGGTGTCGGTGGCGTTCACCTCGACGGCGTCCGAGCCGCCCGCCTGGTCGTCCTTCTTGGACGCGCAGCCGGCCAGGGTGGCGGAGGCCACGGCGAGGGTGAGCAGCGCGGCTGCGGTGGAACGGCGACGGGCGGACATGGGGGCTCCAACGGAAAAGGGCATGGGGGTGCCAAGTCGTGGTAAAGCGCCGACCAGGTCGACGCCTCCGCATTTAGCTAAGGCATACCTTACGTAAGAACCCTTTACCGTCGATACCCACCCCCCTCGAACCCGGCTCGAACCGCCGCCCCGGCCGTCGCCGCCCGGGCACGCGAGCGATCGCGAGGGCCCGCGGCTACCGCCCGGGCGTGCGGCTGGCGGCGGCGCGGGCCGTCCAGCGGCCCTCGTGGCGGGAGATCCGGATCGGGTGACCGAAGGTCTCGCTGATCAGCTCCGTGGTCATCACCTCGTCCACCGGCCCGGCCGCGACGCACTCGCCCGCGCGCAGCAGCAGGGCGTGGGTGGTGCTCTCCGGCAGCTCCTCCAGGTGGTGGGTGACCAGCACACTGGCCAGTTCCGGGTGCTGGTGACGCAGCAGGTCCAGGCTGTCCAGCAGCAGCTCGCGGGCGGTCAGGTCCAGCCCGGTGGCGGGTTCGTCGAGCAGCAGCAGGCGGGGGCTGGGCATCAGCGCGCGGGCGATCAGGGCCCGGCCGCGCTCGCCCTGGGAGAGGGTGGTCCACGGGGCGTCGGCCATCGCGACCA
The DNA here is from genome assembly GCF_053598235.1 of Kitasatospora sp. NPDC001159. Lineage (NCBI taxonomy): Bacteria > Bacillati > Actinomycetota > Actinomycetes > Kitasatosporales > Streptomycetaceae > Kitasatospora > Kitasatospora sp. NPDC001159. The sequence goes on along the minus strand of NZ_JBSFJV010000090.1, from coordinate 22,667 downwards.
TGCCGAGCGTCTCGATCAGCTGCTCGGCCCGCTCCACCACCTGGGGGAGGGGCTTGCGGTGCCACTCCGGCTCGATGGTGTTGGTGTACCCGGTGAGCACCACCTCGCGCACGGTCAGCGGCGAGCGCAGCGGGTGGCGCGGGTTGACGTGCCCGAGGCGGGCGCGCAGCTCCCGGATGTCCACCCGGCCGAGCCGACGGCCGAGCACGTCCACCGTGCCCCGGGTGGGGTGGGAAACCGCACCGAGGAGGGCGAGCAGGGTGGACTTGCCCGCGCCGTTGGGGCCGAGCAGCGCCCAGTGCTGGCCGGGCTGGATCTCCAGGGTGATCCCGTGCAGCAGGTGGCGGCCGTCGCGCACGACGTCCACGCCGTGGGTGCGCAGCAGCGGGCCGTCGAAGGGCGCGTCCATGGTGCAGATCTCCGATCACGGTGCCGGTTCAGGGGGCGGAGCGGGGCGCCGCACCGGACCGGCCGGCGCCGACCGTCCGTGTGCACAGTACAACCGCCGGCCGGGGCGGACCCCGGACGTCCGAGGAGTGGACTTTCCAGAACCCTGTTGCCCGAGGGGAGTTGGGAGGAGGATTGTGCCTTTCCGAGGGGGACGAGGGGGAGAATCGATGACTGCGGACTCGATGACCACGGACGGCGAACCCACGGCCACGACGGTGCACGAGCTGGTCGAGCGGCAGGCCCGCCGGGCGCCGGAGGCGGTGGCGGTGCTCTGCGGCGACAGCGAGCTGACGTACGGGGAGCTGGACGCGCGGGCCGACCGGCTGGCCGCCCACCTGGCGAGGCGCGGGCTGGCCCCGGGCGGACGGGCGGCGGTCGCGCTGGGCCGGGGCACCGAGGTGTACGTCGCGCTGCTGGCGGTGCTCAAAGCCGGTGCAGCGTTCGTGCCGCTGGAGCCGACCGCGCCCGACGCGCTGCTGCGGCACGTACTGAGTGACTCGGCGCCCGACCTGGTGGTGACCGAGAAGCGCCACCAGGTGCGGCTTGCGGACGCGGGCGGGGCGCAGCTGGTCTGCGTCGACGAACTCGCCCCGGCGCAGCGGGAGTTCGTTCGTCCCGAGATCTCCGCGGGCGACGTCGCCTGCGTCTTCTACACCTCCGGCTCCACCGGCCTGCCCACCGGCGCCCTGGTCGAGCACCGCAACCTGCTGGCCGCGTACGCGGGTTGGCGCGAGGTGTACGCGCTATCGCCCGAGGACCGGATCCTGCAGACGGCGAGCCTGGAGTTCGACGTCTACACCGCCGACTGGGTCCGCGCCCTGGGCACCGGCGCGACCCTGGTGGTCACCCCGTTCAACCTGACCCTGGACCGCACCGCCGACCTGGCTGCCCTGCCCGCCCTGGTGGCGGAGGAGCGGATCACGGTCATGGAGCTGAACGTCCGCACCGCGCGCCGCCTCACCGCCCTGCTGACCGCGACCAACGGCTCGCTGCCCGGGGTGCGGCTGCTCACCGTGGGCGCCGAGAAGTGGTACCTGGACGAGCAGTTGGGCCTGCAGCGCCTGCTCGGTGAGGGCACCCGGGTGCTGAACGTCTACGGTCTGGCGGAGGCCACCGTGGACAGCACCTACTTCGAGGTGCGCGGCGCGGCCGCCGCCGAGGGCGCCGAGCAGGTCTCCCTGGTCGGCCGCCCTTTCCCCGGCACCCGGGTGTACGTCCTGGGGTCGCACGCCACCCCGGTGGCGCCCGGGCGGGTCGGCGAGATCGCGATCGCGGGAAGCGGCCTGAGCCGCGGCTACCTCAACCGGCCGGTGGACACCGCCCGCCGCTTCGTCCGGGCCGACTTCGACCCGGACGGGCGGGTGCTGCTCACCGGGGACCTCGGCCTGCTCCGGGCGGACGGCGTACTGGAGTTCATCGGCCGGGCGTCGACGGTGGTCGGGTCGCTCGGCGCGGACCGGGCGACCTCGGTGGCCACCCGGGTCAAGGCGGCGGCCCGCGCGGAGGGTGCGCTGCGGGCGCACCCGGCGGTGCAGGAGGCGGCCGTGGTCGAGGTGGAGCCGCTGCCCGGACAGCGGCTGATGGTCGGCTACGCGGTGCCCGTGCAGGGAGCCCCGGAGGGGGTGGACGGCTGGTCGCTCACCCAGTACCTGCTGACGGAGCTCAAGGGCTTCTCGGCGCCCGCCGCCGTGATCCCCGTCCCGGAGCTGCCGCGCACCCGGGCAGGCAAGCTGGACCGCTCCAAGCTGCCGTTGCCGGCCCCGCCGGAGCACACCGCGCCGCGCTCCGCGAAGGCGGGCGGCAGCAGGAAGGGTGGCGGCAAGGGCGGGGGCGGGGCGAACAGCACGAACGAGGTGATGGGCTGCCTGGCACTCTTCATCACGGTGGTCACCACCCTCTTCACCCGGGCCACCACCGACGTCTTCTTCCCCGGTTCGACGGACCTCTCGGCGGTGCCCCCCGAGTACCACTTCTGGTTCGGAGTCCTCTACTTCACCGAGTGCGCCGCCTTCGGCGCCGGGTTGGCCTTCCTCTTCCTCGGCCTGCCGGCGGTGCTGCGGCAGGGCCGCTCGCTCCGCCTGTCGCTGCTCACCCACTTCTCGGTGTTCTGGCTGCTCGCCTCCTGGTGGCCGCAGGACAACCTCTACCGGCTGACCGAGGCGACGGACTGGCCGAGCGAGACGGCGATGGTCTACGTCTTCAACATCCCGCTGATGCTGGCCGCGGTGGTGGTCGTGATCTTCCTGCTGAGCAAGCCCCGCCCACGAACTGAGACGTGACGACACGTCAGCGAAGCGCCTCGAACATCCCTGTCAGCGCATGGTTGGCCGCCGCGAGCAGCGCCTGCGCGGCGTCCAGCGCCTCGGCGTCCGGCCCGGCCAGGGCGAGGCCGACGGCGGGCTCCGGGTCGTGGCCCGCCGTCGGAATCAGCGGCAGCAGGGTGACGCCGAGCCGGGCGCAGCGCGGGCGCTGCCGGTCGAGGTGGTCGTGCAGTGCCTCGGGGGCGAGCCGGGCGCCGAGCGGCATCGCGTCCACGGTGCGGACCAGGTGGCCCGGACCCCGCACCCGGTCGAGGCGTTCGCGCAGCATGAAGGCGACCGCGGGGCCGGTGAGCCGCAGGTTGATCTCGGTGGGGGCGAGCCGGCGCTGCCGGTCGGTGACGAAGTCGACGTCGTACCAGCCGCGGTAACCCTCGGCGGCCAGCCGCTCCCCCACCGCGAGGGCGAAGCCGCGGGCCGTCTCGGCGGTGGACCGCGGCACCGCGCCGGGGCCGACGGTGGCGCCCTGGTAGCGGGTGCCGGCCACGTCCATGACGCCCGCGCCGACCGGGTGGACGGTGCCGTCCGGGCCGACCACGGCGTCGTGGGTGAGGTCGCGCAGTCGGGCGGCCGGGCCCGGGTCGATGTACTGCTCCAGCAGCAATTCACCCTGGGGCGGCAGGAGTTCGGAGCGGACCAGGCGGCGCAGCAGGGCGCCGCCACCGCCGGCGGCGAACAGGTCGGCGGGCTCGACCACGATGGTGCCGTAGCCGCCGACGCCGTGCGGGCTCTTCAGCACGGTGGTCAGGCCCCGGGCGGCGCGGGCGGTGAGCCGGCGAGCGGCCCGGCGCCGGCCATCCGGGCGCTCCTGCTCCGGGATGGTGATCCCGGGGTGTTCGGGCGCGAGGGCCGCGAAGAGCTCGTGCGCGGCGGCCTTGGACTCGTAGCGACGGACGGCGGCCAGCTCGGGCCCGTCCTCGTCCGCCACGGTGCGGCCCCAACGGACCACCGGGCGGCCGGAGCCGGCAATCCGCGCGGCAAGTGCGGGCCGGTCGGCGAGCGCCTCGGCCACCGTCCGGCCGCCCGCCATCCCGCTGTGCACCTCGACCGGACCCCAGTCCAACTCCCGGGCCAGCCAGTCGGTCCACTCCCGGTCGAGCTCGGCGGGCAGCACCAGCAGCGCCGGTTCCGGGCTGTAGCAGGCCGCCAGGCAGGCGTAGTGGTGCGCCTGTCGCAGTCGCCGGACGCGCTGGGTCGCGTCCATGCCCGGGGCGAAGAACTGCGCGTTGAAGTCCGCGACGTTGCCGATGTGGACCGCCGCCCGCCCGCCGGTCCAGGCCCCCACCCATCCGTCCATGGGGTGGAAGCCTAGAACGCGCGGGTCACAGTGCCAACAGCCCCGCAGCGGTGGGCTGCAGGCCGCACGCGTCGAGGTAGAAGGCGCGCAGCTGAGGCTCGTAGTCGACGTGCAGCCAGGCGCAGCCGGCCGCGCGGGCGCCGTCGGCGGCCTCGGCGACCAGGCGGGTGGCGATGCCCTGTCGCCGGGCCCGCGGTGAGACGACGGTGTCGAGCAGGAAGGCGTGGGCGCCGCCGTCCCAGGCGAGGTTGACGAAACCGACCAGGGCAGCGTCGGCGACACGGCGGGCGGTGACCCAGCCGAGGCTGTGCCGCTCCAGCCGGGCGAGCCAGCCGCCGGGGTGGACGGGGTGGCCGAAGCCCTCCGCGTGCAGGGTGTCGAGTTCGGGGTCGGTGAGGGCGCCGCGCCACTGGTAGTCGGTCGCCGGATAGTCGATCGTCACGACGGCAGCGTAGAAAGCTTGTTAACTTCCGATCATTTTTGATCTGACTAGGACACAACTTGGCAAAGTTATGACCTTTCCCCTAGCTGAATCTGACTGATCGCCGTCAATCTCGGTCGCAGCTATTTTCCCTGCAGCTACCCCCACTGGAGTCCGAGTGAGCCCCACCTCCTCCTCCCGCCGTGCCCGCACGGCCGGAGCCGTCGCGGTCGTCGCCGCCCTCGCCGCCGTCGCGATCCCCACCACCACGGCCTCCGCCGCCCCCGGCACGCGTGAGGCCGCGATAGCCCAGGCCCGCGCCAACGTCACCCACAACGCGGGGGTGTTCGGCTTCGGCGCCGGCCAGGACCTCGTGCTCAAGGACGTCGTGCTCGACGCCGACGGCGCCTCGCACGTCCGCTTCGACCGCACCTACCGGGGCCTGCCGGTGGTCGGCGGCGACCTGGTCGTCCACCAGGACGCCCGCGGCAGGCTCAAGGACACCTCCCGTGCGGCCGCCCACGACGCCGCCGTGAAGTCCACCGTCCCCAAGGTGCCCGCCCAGTCCGGCGCCGCCGACGCGATCGCCGCCGCCCCCGCCGTCAAGGACGCCGTCAGCACCCCCGAGCTGGTCGTCTGGGCCGCGGACGGCACCCCGCGCCTCGCCTGGCGCACCGTCGTCGAGGGCAGCGGCGAGCACGGGGAACCGGCCGGCAAAGTGGTCGTCACCGACGCCACCACCGGCGCGCAGATCGAGTCCTACGACGCCGAACACCAGGCCTCCGGCACCGGGAACTCGGAGTACACCGGCACGGTCACCGTCGACACCACCCCGGTCAGCGGCGGCTACACCCTCACGGACCCGGTCCGCGGCCACGTCACCAAGGACGCCAACAACCTCTCCGCCAGCTCGGTCAAGGCGACCTCCGGCACCGCCTTCACCAGCACGACCAACGTCTGGGGCGACGGGAGGAAGTTCTCCACCGACCGCGCCACCGCCGCCGTCGACGCCCACGCCAACACCGCCTGGACGTACGACTACTACAAGAACGTGCACGGCCGGAACGGCATCAAGAACGACGGCAAGGGCGCCACGGTCTTCGTCCACGTCGGCACCAACTGGGACAACGCCCAGTGGTCCGACAGCTGCTTCTGCATGATGACCGGCGACGGCAACGGCAGCACCGACCCCGAGCAGGTCGACCTCGACACCATGGGCCACGAGATGACCCACGGCGTCACCAGCGCCACCGCCAACCTGCGCTACAGCGGCGAGTCCGGCGGCCTCAACGAGTCCACCAGCGACATCTTCGGCACCATGGTCGAGTGGTACGCCAACAACAAGATCGACACCGGCGACTACCTGTTCAGTGACCAGTCCACCCCGCCGTGGCTGCGCCGCTTCGACAAGCCCTCGCTGGACGGCCACTCGGCCGACTGCTGGAGCAGCTCGGTAGGCAAGCTCAACGTCCACTACTCCTCGGGCGTCGGCAACCACTGGTTCTACCTGGCCAGCGAGGGCAGCGGCAGCAAGACCGTCAACGGCGTCGCCTACAACAGCCCCACCTGCAACAACTCCACTGTGACCGGCATCGGCAACCAGAAGGTCGCCAAGATCTGGTACCGCGCGCTGACCGTTTACATGACCTCCACGACCACCTACAAGGGCGCCCGCGCGGCCTCGCTCAACGCCGCCCGCGACCTCTACGGCGCCGGCAGCGCCGAGTACGGCGCGGTCGCCGCGGCCTGGAGCGCGGTCGGCGTCAACTGACGCCCCGGGCTCAGCTGTTGAACCCGACGTGGACGTGGTCGTGGTGGGTGTCGTCGGTGAAGAACTGGTTGCCGACACCCTCGATCGCCACCGGCCCGCCCACGTTGTAGGAACCGGCGGCCGCCGCGTCCCGCATGAAGGACTCGACCAGCTGCCGGGACGTGGCCGGGTCCACCACCGGCCGGCCGTCGATCCGCCAGACGTCGAAGGCCCGGCCCAGCGGATGGTCGCTGGGCCGGGTCGTCCCGAAGACGTCCAGCGGGTGTCCGCTGCGCACCACGCTCACCGACAGCGTGTACGGGCCGGCCAGCCGCAGCATCGCCTCCAGCACGCTGTCGTGGACGGCGCCGCTGCGCAGGTCGGCCGCCGCCGCGGGCGGCAACTCGATCCCCGGCTCGGCCAGCACCCGGGCCACCGCCGAGGAGGGCGAGGCCGCCGCCGGACCCGGCTCCCCCGGGTGCAGCGCGGTGACGGCCCAGCGCGGCTCGGCCCGGCTCAGCCGCACGTCCACGGTGGTGCCGCCCTCGGCCACCGAGCCGTCGGAGGCCCTGGTCCACTGACGGCAGACCACCAGCACGCTCGCCGAGTCGGCCAGGATCCCGCCGTACTGGGCGTCGATCACCTCCAGGCTCGCCTCGGCCGCCGCCGGGGCGAGCGGCCCGGCCTGGTCCGCCAGCCCCGGCGGCAGGCCCAGCGCCGCCACCCGGCCCCGGGCCGCCTCCGCGCCCTGCCCGCCGGGCGGCCAGGCCCCGAGCACGGCGACCAGCTCGACGGCGCGGCGCTTGACGTCGGGCTGGATCTCGCCGGGTCCGGGCTGCCAGAGCGGGGGGTTGGGCAGCGGGGTCGGGATTGACGTCGGCGTCCCGGTAACGCTCGGCGTGGGTGCCTCGGCCGACGTGCGCGTTCCGGCCGGCGCCGAGCCCGAACTCGTCGAAGCCTGGGGCTTGCCCCCGCTCGAACACCCCGCCGCACCCAGCAGCACCGCCGCCGCACCCGCCCGCAGCAGTCCGCGCCGACCCGTGCCCCGGCCACCGTCTCCGCTCGTCATGCGGTCAGTATGCGACCGGCGGCCCCGCCGGGGGCGCAGCCATCAGCCCGGACGGCGGATCGGCTCACCCACCCGAAAGGCCGCGATGTCCTCCACCGGCTGAAGGAGGGGCTCGGCGGCGACGGCGAGTTGCAGATCCACCGCAACCGGGCGCTGGCGCGCTCCCTGATGGGTCATGACCCGATCGACGAGTACCACCTGCTGGTCGCGCCGGTGGCACTGGGCGCGGGCGTGCGGCTCTTCCCGGAGGACGGCCGGCCGACCGCCTTCCAGCCGGCGGAGTCGCGGATCACCGGCTCGGGCGCGGCACTGCTGACCTACCGTCCGACCGGCCGGGCCGTCTTGGCGACTTCACGACGAAGTAGGCCGGGGAGACGCAGTAGGCCCGGGGGGACACAGGGACCAGCCCGCCTCGGTCTGCTCGATCCAGTACGGCTCGCCGAGCTTGGTCTTCAGCAGGGTCATCGGGAAGTTCAGTGCCCGCGGGTCGAGCCAGATGCCGTAGACCCTCATCAGGATCGCGAGCGGGTCGTGCACCCCCTCACCCAGCTCGATCAGGCCGCGCAGCAGCTTGGCGTCGGCACGGGTCAGCTGGGCCTCGCGGCCGTCCACCATGGCCAGCTGGGTGTCCAGGTCGAGGACGAGCCGGCCGCCGAAAGCGGTCAGCGAGCCCTGCGGTTCCAGGACGAGGTGCGCCCAGTCGATCCCGCTCATCCCTGTCCCGTCCGATCACCGGGGCCGTCCCGGTCCACGTCCGGCAGCCTAACGGGCGCCGCCGAACTGCGCCCGGGCCTCGTCCCAACCGCCAGCTCCGCGGGCCGGTTGGTGATGATGCCGTCCACGCCGGCGGCCATCGGGTGATTCAGCCGTTCGGAGTCGGGGGAACCAGCGGCGCCAACAGCGCCTCCGCCGAGGCCGTCCGGGCGTACAGCACCCAGCGCCCGGCGCGGTGGGCACTCACCAGGCGCGCGTCGCGCAGCGCCGCCAGGTACTGCGAGACGGCCGAGGGCGACAGGCCCGTGCGCCGGGCCAGCTCGGTGGTGGAGGCCGGGACGGCCAGCTCGGACAGCAGCAGGGCGCGGGAGCGGCCGAGCACCCCCGCCAGCGCCTCGGTGCCGGGCGTCGGCGCGACGGCCGCCCAGAGGCCGCCGATCCCGCGCGCCGGGTAGGCGAGCTGCGGCGGGTCCGGCGGAGCTGACGGGTGCTGTGGGCCTGACGAGTCCGGCCGACCGAGCCGGGTGTACAGGCCCGGACCGGTGAAGGCCGACGGGATCAGCAGCAGGCCCGCCCCCGCCGTCCGACGCGGCAGCGGGCGGGTGCGGTGGCGCAGTCGCAGGGTGTCCTCCGTCCAGCGCAGCTCCGCGTGCAGGTCGTTCAGCACCCGCGCGGCGCCGTGCTCGGCGGCCTGCCGGGCCCGGTGCAGCACATCCGCGTCCAGCACGGCCCGGATCCTCGCCCAGTACGGCGCGAGCGCCAGCTCCCAGTACGCCTCGACCGCCTCGGTCAGCCGGGCCAGCCCGGCCGCCGGATCCGCGTGCAGCGCCCGCAGCCGGGGCCCGAGCTGGCCCTGCTCCTCCGCCAGCCGGTCGAGGTCGCGCCGCACCTGCCCCACCGGGGCGGCCCGGATCGCGGCGAGCTCCTCGGCCAGGGTGGGCGCGGGTCCGGCCGGAGCCGGGTTGACGAAGTCGGGCACATAGCCGGCCGGCGGTACCAGCTCGGCGAGCAGACCGTACACCGGACCGAGCGCCGCCAGCCGGGGCCGCACCTGCTGCGCCCACGGCCGGTGGACGGCGTGCGGGAGGCCGGAGCGCAGCAGACGCAGGCTCGGGCCGACCTCCCACATCGGCGAGACCGCGAACCGCATCCGCGCCAGGTCACCCGCCGTGAACAGCAGCTCGGCCGCCAACGCCCACCCCCGTGGATTCGCACATTCTCGAATCAGTGGTGATCAGGCTAGTGCAGTCACGATCATGACTGGCATGACTTCCGACACCACTGTGACCGCCACCGCTTCCGGCACCTGGGCCCTCGGCGACCGCACCGTCCACCGGATCGGCTTCGGCTCGATGCGCCTGCCGCAGACCGGCCGCGCGCTCGTGCCCGACGCCGTGCCGCGCGACCGCTACCAGGCCCTGCGAGTGCTGCGCCGCGCCGTCGAACTGGGCGTCAACCACATCGACACCGCTGCCTTCTACTTCTCCCCGCTGCGCTCCGCCAACGAGCTGATCAACCGGGCACTCGCGCCGTACTCCGACGACCTGGTGATCGCCACCAAGGTCGGCCCTGCCCGCGACCTCGACGGCCGGTGGGCCGAACACGCCCGCACCCCCGAACGGCTGCGCGCCCAGGTCGAGCAGAACCTGCGCCAACTCGGCCGCGACCACCTCGACCTGGTCAACCTGCGCATCCTCGGCACCGACTCGGTCGCCGAACGCTTCAGTGCCCTCGCCGAGTTGCGCCAGGAAGGACTGATCCGCCACCTCGGCCTGTCCAACATCCACCCGCACCAACTCACCGAGGCCCAGGCCATCGCCCCCGTGGTCTGCGTCCAGAACCCGTACGGCATCGGCGCCTCGGCCGAACAGGACGAGCTGCTGCGACTCTGCGGCGACCAGGGCATCGCCTTCGTCCCCTTCTACGCCATCGCCGGCGCCGCGCGGGAGGGCGGCGCCGGCGAGACCGAAGCCGCCCAGGTCCAGGCGGTCGCCCGGGCCCGCGGAATCAGCACCGCCCAGGTCCGGATCGCCTGGACCCTGCACCGCGGCCCGCACGTCCTCGCCATCCCCGGCACCGGCGACGTGGCCCACCTCGAGGACAACATCGCCGCCGGCGCCCTCCAACTGACCTCCGAGGAACTCGCCCTGCTGGACGAGGCCCACACCGGCTGACCGGAACCATCACCGCCCCGCCTGCGTCGCTCCGTCACATCACCCTTCCCTGAGGAGCCCCGCAGCATGACCGACACCGCCACCCGCTACCTCTACCTCGCCCGCCACGGCGAGGCCGCCACGGAGGACAGCGGCCTCACCGCCGCCGGCCGCCGCCAGGCCGTCCTCCTCGGACGGCGGCTGGCCGACCGGCCCATCACCGCGGTGCACCACGGCCCGCTGCCTCGGGCTGCGCAGACCGCACGGCTGATCGGCGAGCAACTGGGCGGCGGGGTGGCGGTGTCGGCCTGCGCGGAGGCCGGGGACTACGTTCCGTACCTGCCGCCGCGCGACGAACTGCCCGAGGACAGCGCCGAGTTCCTGCTGCGCTTCCTCTCCGACACCACGGCGGAGGAGGCCGCGGACGGCCAGGACCTGGCCCGCCGGGCCGTCGCCCGGTTCACCGGCCCGGCGGCGGGAACGGAGGAGCGCCACGAACTGGTCGTCACCCACGCCTTCCTGGTCGGCTGGCTGATCCGCCACACCGTCGACGCCCCCACCTGGCGCTGGCTCGGCCTCACCGCCGCCAACGCCGCCCTGACCGTCCTCCGCTTCGCCCCCGGCCGCCCGTCCGCGGTACTGCTGCTCAACGACCAGGGCCACCTGCCGGAGGAACTGCGCTGGACGGGCTTCCCGCCCGAGCTGCGGATCTGAGGGCCCGAGGATCGGAGAGTCCAAGAGCCAACCGCCCAGCACCGACATCGGGCAATGTGTGAGAGTTGACTCTCACGCTTTGTGAGAGAATACTCTCACAACATGGAGCATGGGAATCGCCTGGGCGATATCGAGATCACTGACCCGAAGGCCATGCGAGCGTTGGCGCATCCAGTACGGCTTGCGATCCTCGAGCGTCTGCAACGGCACGGGCCGGCGACGGCGACGCAGTTGTCACCGGATGTCGGAGCCACCCCGTCCGTGACCAGCTGGCACCTGCGCCACCTGGCGGGCTTCGGGCTGGTCCGCGACGCCGAGGCCGGAACGGACCGCCGGGAGCGGCGGTGGGAGGCTGTGGCACGGGGTTTCCGATTCGAGATGCCGGAGGACGAAGAGGGCCAGTCCGCCGCACGGGTGCTGTCCCGGGAGATGTTCGCCCGCTCCGCCGACCTCCCGCAGCGGTGGGTGACCGAGACCGAACCCGAACTCGATCAGGTGTGGCGCAAGCCCGCAGGAGTGGCGAACACCCGCGTCGTGGTGTCCCCCGAGGAACTCGCGGCCATCGAGGACGCGATCGAAAGCGTCCTCGCGCCCTATGTGACGCGCGACCCGGCGCAGCGGCCGAGCGGCAGCCGTGGCGTCCGGCTGCTGCGTTACGTCCTGCCGGAGGCCGCCGAGGAGCGGAAGGGCGACACGGCATGAACTCCCCACAGGACACGGCCCCCTCGATATCACTGTGGCGGGATCGGCGCTTCGTCCGCTTCTGGGCCGGGCAGTCGGTTTCGCAGTTCGGCGACCGGATCTCCGAGCTGGCGTTACCCCTGATCGCCGCGGCGGCGCTGCACGCCTCGGCCAGTCAGGTCGCATGGCTGACCGCGCTTGCCTGGGCCCCGAATCTTCTCGCCATCGTGCTGGGCGCCTGGGTCGACCAGCGCGTCCACAAGCGCCGTCTGATGATCCTCGCCGATCTGATACGCGCGTGCGTGCTACTCACCCTGCCCGCCGTATACCTGTTGGGCACGGTGACGCTTCTCCAGTTGTACGTCATGGCGCTGCTGACGGGCGCCGCGGCGGTGCTGTTCAACACCGCCTATCCGCCCTTCTTCGCCCACCTCGTGCCACGCTCGTCCTACGTCGACGCGAACAGCAAGCTCAGCGCCAGCCGATCCGCTTCCTTCGTCGTCGGCCCTGCCGTGGGCGGTGCTCTCGTTCAGGTCCTGACCGCGCCCGTCGCTGTGATCGCCGATGCCCTGTCCTTCCTGGCCTCGGCCGCTCTGCTCGGGCCGATCCGGGTCGACGAACCAGCCATCGCCGCCGGGGAGACGGCAGGGCCTTCGCTGCTGCGGCGGGCCGGAGAGGGGCTGGTCTTCGTCGTTCGTCACCCGGTACTGCGGGCGAGCCTCGGCTGCGCGACGACCCTCAACTTCTTCACCTTCGTGTCGAGCACCGGCTTGACCGTTCTGTTCGCCGTCCAGGTGCTCGGCCTTTCCGCGGGAACCATCGGGCTGGCATTCGGCATAGGATCAACCGGAGCTCTCGCGGGCGCGGTGATAGCCCCGAAGATCTCCCGATGGATCGGCGTGGGACGCAGCATCGCAGCAGGCGCCGTACTCTTCCCGGCCCCCATCGCAATCGCCGCCACCGCGAGCGGTCCCACATGGGCCCGCGCAGGGGCCCTGGGCCTTGCACAGTTCCTCGCCGGAATCGGCGTGATGCTGTTCGATGTCAACCTCAACTCCCTGCAAGCCGCGGTGACACCCGACGGCATGCGCAGTCGCGTGGCCGGCGCCTACAGCACGGTGAACTACGGCATACGCCCCCTCGGCGCCGTCGTCGGAGGCATGCTCGCCACCCTCGTCGGACTCAGGAGCACCCTGATCACGTCCGCCGTCGGAGGAGCACTGTCGCTGCTCTGGCTGCTCCCCTCACCGATACCACGCATCCGCTCCCTGGCTCCGGACGATCCACTCGCCGACGGTGGCACCGAGGCAGACAGCCGAAGCCGCGGAACTCCCGATCCCGTCTCGGACCGGGGAAGTCCCGGCGCTTGAACCGCTCCTGGACCTCCTCCGCGGCCTGGTGGGAGCCCGGGCATCCCCCCCGATACCTCGTTGCGGACGCCCTCGTTCGGACTCGGCACGAGGAACTCCTCCGCAGCGGAGACGTGTTGGTCTGCGCGCCGCCGAAGCCACCGGACCCCCGGAACCGAGGACAGGAAGACTACCGCCCCCGCTCGAAGACCAGCTCCGTCCACCGAACGCCCTCGCGTCCGTGCAGGTCCGGGCGACCGCCCTGGTGCAGCAGGTGCAGGCCGCGCGCCGCCGCGAGGGCGATGGTGTGCTCGGGCGGTAGGTCGAACATGCGGCGCCCGGGCGGGACGGGCCCGTGGCGGAGGGTGAGGGCGACGCGGCCGCCGGGGGCCAGCAGGCGGGCCAGGGCGTCCATCGCGGGCGGGCATTCGGCCGGCGCGAGGTGCATCCAGACGGCGGTGAGCAGCACGAGGTCGTAACGCCCGCCTTCGGCGCCCAGCAGGGGGAGCGTAGGCAGCGCGTCCGCCACCCACCGCACGCCCGACCCGGCGTGCAACCGCTTCCCCACGGCCCGCAGTTCGGGCGTCGGCTCGGCCGCCACCACCCGGTGGCCGAGGGCGGCGAGGGCGGCTGCGTCACGTCCCGTGCCCGCGCCGATGTCGAGGACGACGGCGGGCGGGGCCGGGTAGAGGTGCAGCAGCGAGCGGTGGACCTCGGCGAAGGTCACACCCTCGTACTGGACGGCGAGTTGCTCCGCCGCCTCGCCGTACCCGGCTGTGCTCGCCGGCCTGGTCATGCGCCCGCCTCGTTGTGCTCGCTCACTCGGCCTCCCGGACGACCACCGCGTCGCCGGCCGCTGCCGCGCCCGCGAAGAAGTCCCGCAGTTCGCGCAGGTCGCCGACCACCCGTGCCGCCCAGGACTCGGACCAGGGCGTCGGGTAGTCGAGCTTCGCGACCGTACGGGCGAGCACGGTGTCCTGCTGGCGCACGAGTTCGCCGAGCGCCGAGTCGCGCAGGAACAGGGAGGCGGCCGCGACCTGCTCGGGGCGCAGCACCGGCATGTCGGTGCCGGGCTCCCGGCGCGTGCCGCCGTACACGGGCAGCCGGGCGGCCGGGTCGGGGTGCAGGCCGTTCTCGGTGAGCGCGAGCTCCATCAGGACGGCCGTCTGCCGGACGCCGAGGGCGAGTCCGGCGGCGGCGAGCCGGTCGTACCGCACGTCGCGATGGCGCGGCACCAGCTCGCCGAGTTGCTCCGGCGAGCAGGTGTCCACGGCCTGCCCGGGCAAGCGGCGCCAGAAGTGATCCACGCTCACCCGGAAAGCGTAGCGAACGGGCGCTCGGTGATCACTGGCTCAGGCCTCACCGGGGTGCCAGGCCGGCCATTCCCAGGGACGGTCGGCCCAGTGCACCTTGACCGGATCCCGCGGGTCGAGGCCGGGGAAGAGCTGGTGGATGCGGGGTTCGAACTCCTCGGGGGCGAGCGGCTCCCAGCCGTGGCCCTCGAAGTGGACGAGTCGGTAGCGGCTGTCGGTCCGGAACTCGGCCACCTCGACCAGGGGTGCGGTCGTGCTGTTGGTCTCCATGACCCCCAGCATGTGGCTCGGTGGCAATCAGCGCCCCTTCAGACCCCTCTTCCGGGTCATGTCCCGGCGTCGGCGCACTCGTTGAGCACGGCAACGTACGACGGGGGGAACGCTGGAAGGACGAGGACATGACTGGGCAGCCCACCGGAGAGCAGTGGCAGTGGCCTTCGAACGCCTGGCAGCCGCCTCCGGTCCCCGCTCCTCCCCCGCCGGGCGTGCCCTTCGCGCCCGTGCCGGAGCCGCCGCCGCGCCGTTCCCGGAAGGTGTGGGCGGCCGCGGCGGGCGGGACGCTCGCGGTGCTGGCCGCCGTCCTGGTGATGTGCGGGCCGGGCTCGGACGACGACGTCCGCGCGGTGGCCCTGCCGGGTGCCTCGCCTTCCACCGCCACCCCGTCGGGCCTGCCGCCGGTCTCCCCACCGGCCGCGGCGCCCGCGCCCTCGCCGCTGCCGTCGCCCGGCCCGGAGATCGCCCAGCTGGGCGGCGCGGGCGAGCCGACGGTCCAGACGGCGGCCCCGGAGCCGTCCGACGCCCAGCACCCCACGGCCGGTGCCCGTCCGAAGCCCGGCCATACCCCGCACCCGCGCCCCTCCACCCGCCCCGCCCCGCCGACCCCGGGCGCCTCGGTCCCCACCTTCGGCCCGGGCACCATCTGTGACCGGGCCGAACGCATCGGCCGCTGGCCCACCGGCTCCGAACAGGCCCGTCTCTGCCGCAGCATCTACGGCTGAGCTCCCCCGCCCCTGAGCGGGGTGCCATGACCGGCCACTGGTCGGGCCGCCGGAGCCCGCGCCCCGGCGGCCCGGCGGCTCGACCGAATCACGGCGCGCCCAGCAGCCCCTTGTCCAGCCGCGGTGCCAGCACCTGCGCCAGGGTGTCGGTGATGTGCCGCGGGAAGTCCTCGCGGGCGCGGGCCAGCGAGGGGGTGAGGCCGAGTACCCGGGTGCCGGAGGCGAGCAGGGTGGGTCCGTCGGAGGCCCCGGCCGGTGCGACGGCGCGGCTGGAGGGGGTGCCGCCGAGGGTGAGGGCGGCGATCAGCGGGATGACCAGGGCGCTGGCGCCGACCGCGAGGCCGCGCCGTGGTGCCGGGCTGCTGCCGTACCGCAACGGCTGTTCGACCAGTCGCAGGGTGAGTCAGGCGGGCAGGGTGCTGGCCGCGGTGAGCGCGACCAGCGTGGTCCACGGCAGCGCGCCGAACCGGGCCTGGGCGATGGTCAGCACCGGCCAGTGCCACACGTACCAGGCGTACGAGAGGCGCCCGGCGGCACGCAGCGGCCGGCTGCCGAGCAGTCCGCCGACGACCCGGTCGGACGGGCCGGCGAGCAGTACGGCGGCTGTTCCGAGCACGGGCAGCAGCGCGGCCGCACCGGGGAACGGCGTGTCGCGGTCGTACAGGAGGACCGGCGCGAGCACGGCCGCCAGCCCCGCCCGTCCGAGCAGCAGCACCCCCACAGCAGGGAGAACTGGTTCTCCACGCCCAGTGACCAGAAGTGCTGGAGCGGGCTGGGGCCGCGTTCGGCGGCCAGGTACTCGGTCTGCTGGCCGACGAAGCGCCAGTTGGCGAACTGCCCGGCGGCGGCGATCAGGTCGCGGGCGAGGTCGGTGCCGTGCAGCGGGTCGAGCAGCGCACCGCCGGCGGCGGCGGTGGCGACCAGGACGGTGGCGGCTGCGGGCAGGGGCCGAAGTACCAGTAGAGCTCCTCGTCGTCGGGTGGACTCGGTAGGCGGAGGTCGGGGTCCGCGGGCCTCCGGTGCGGACCGGTGTCGGGTGCGGGCATGGCGGTGCCATGGAGGACGGGCATGCGGAATGGCCCCCTGGGCATCGGACGGAACCTTGCCGTGCGCCCCCAGCCTCTCACATTGGCCTGGACCAATCATGAACGAGGCGTGACATCTCCGCATCACCCCAGCTCAGCGAGTTGGCGACCCGCCAGTCGGACATCCGGCCATCAAACGATCAACAAATGAGCTCCCTCGACCACCCTCCACGCGTCTCCGACCACCTCAGACCGCCTTCAGCTCCTTGGTCAGCTGCTCGAAGCGGAGGTCCGGCCGGAGCGGGATGCCGAAGCGCTCGTCCCCGTACGGGAACGGGCTGTAGACGCCGGTGCGGCGGAATCCGCGCCGCTCGTACCAGGCGATCAGCTCGCTGCGCTGCTCGACCACCTTCATCTCCAGCAGCCCGACGCCCCACTCCTCCCGGGCCACCCGCTCCGCCTCGGCCAACACCACCCGGCCGATCCCGCCGCCCTGCAGGGTGGGGCGCACCGAGAACATGCCGAAGTAGGCGCGGTCCGAGCGCCGTTCCAGCTGGCAGCAGGCGACCAGTTCGCCGTCGCGCTCGACCAGCAGCACCACGCCGTCCGGGTCCTGGACCGCCTCGGCGACGCCCTCGGGGTCGGTGCGCTGCCCGTCCAGCAGGTCCGCCTCGGTGGTCCAGCCGGCCTTGCTGGCCTCCCCCCGATAGGCGGACTCGACCAGCTCGACCAGCGCCGGGACGTCGGCGAGGGTCGCAACACGGAAGACGGGCTCCCCGACGGGGCGCGTGACGGTCTCGGACATGGCTGTTCCTCTCCACGGAAAAGTCGACTCCCCGGGCATGGTGCCACAGCACCCTCGGCACACGGATCGGGCACCCGCGCCGGGCAATGGCGCCCCGCGCCAAGTGACACGGGATCTGGCGCTCCCTAATAGGACCTACCGAGGCTCCATCCGGCAGACTCGGTGCCCGGTAGCCGCCGGCAGGTGAGCACTCTCTTTTCCCTGGACTTCGAGTCCTGTTGACAGATCGTGCCCCTGCCGGTCGGCCCGGAGCGAAATCGCTGATGGGATGTCGTGCCCGCCCGGTTGCGGCGTGAGCACAGCCTTATTAGGTCGCTGATGGTTCTCCTGCGGGCTACTGCCGATCGAGGTCATTGACGGAGGACAAGTTGCTGTTCGTTGGGGATGACTGGGCCCAGGACCACCACGACGTCGAGTTGGTGGACGCCACGGGCCGCCGGCTGTCCAAGGCTCGGCTGCCGGAGGGCGTGGCAGGGATTGAGCGATTGCACGCGATGATCGGTGCCGAGCTCGGGGAGGACAGCAAGGCCGAGGTGGTGATCGGGATCGAGACCGATCGCGGCCCGTGGGTGCAGGCGCTGATCGCCGCCGGCTACACGGTGTACGCGGTCAACCCGCTGCAGGCATCCCGGTACCGGGAGCGCCTGGCGGTGTCGGGAGCCAAGAGTGACGCGGCCGACGCACACATGCTCGCCGACATGGTGCGCACCGATTCCCACCAGCTCCGCCCGATATCCGGGGACACCGCCGACGCCGAGGCGGTCAAGGTCGTGACGCGCGCACATAAGACCCTGATCTGGGAACGGACCCGCACCACGCAGCGGCTGCGGCACGCCTTGCTCGACTACTTCCCCGCCGCTCTGGAGGCGTTCGATGACCTGGACGCCCCTGACACCCTGGAGCTGCTGGCCAAGGCACCCGATCCGGCGGCTGCGGCGAAGCTGACGACCACGCAGATAGGTGCGGCCCTCAAGCGCGCCCGCCGGCGCAACATCCCCGACAAGGCCGCCAAGATCCAAGCTGTGCTTCGGGCCGAGCACCTGGGCCAGCCTGCTCGTCACAGCGGGCGGTCCGGGCGCCAAGAGCGACTACAACCGGTTGAAGCGGACCGCGCCGCGGCCGTCGTAGACCAACTATCGGCTGCAGATCGATCATCTGCGCTGGGTCGATAGCCTCGGTGACGCGCGGGCCTGGTGGGAGGGGATCGCCCCGTCGAAGATCGCCGACTTCGCCGGGGAGGGCGAGGCGGGCGATGCCGCGGCGCTGGGCGACTACGGGGCCGCGAAACGCATCGCGATCTTGGCGGCGATGGTCTACGCCGCGCAGCAGCGGGGTGAGCACGACGCGGCGACCGTCGCCCCGGGTCTTCGCCTGGATGTGGAAGCCGAGGAAGACGAAGCCGTCGTCTATGTGGGTGATGTGGGTCTTCTCCTCCGAGAGGGTCATCTTCAGCCTGTCGGCCAGCAGTATGCCGATCTCTGTCTTGATCGCTTCCGCGTCCTCCCTCGTGCCGTGCACGAGCACGACGAAGTCATCCGCGTATCGGACCAGCCGGAAGTTCGGCAGTCCCCGTCGGCGCCGGTGTTGCCGACGCCAGGCCGGGGACATCTCCTCGTCCCAGATCCGGGCGAAGTGCCGGTCCAGGACGGAGAGGTAGATGTTGGCCAGCAGCGGGGAGGCGACCCCGCCCTGCGGAGTCCCGGTGAGGGTCTCCGCGAGCCCACCGTGCAGTTCGACAACCCCGGCCCGCAGGAATGCGCTGACCAGTCGCAGGACCCCTTGCGGTCCTTGATGCACTCGGCCACCAGGTCCATCAGGACGTGGTGATCGACGTTGTCGAAGCAGGCCTTGATATCGCCCTCGATGACCCATTCGTAGTTCGACGGCCTGCTGGTGAGGTGGTGGATCTCGGCGATGGCATCCTGGGCCCGACGTCCTGGCCTACCCGTAGCCGGACGGGTAGAAATCGGCTTCGAAGATCGGTTCCAGGACCAGCTTGAGCGCCATCTGCGCGACCCGGTCGCGCAGAGTCGGAATCCCCAGGTAACGAACCTTGCCGTTCTTCTTGGGGATCACCGCCTGCTTGACCGGAAGCGCTTGGAACGTCCCGTCCCTGAGCGAGGAGCGAAGCTCCTCCAGGAACGGGATCACTCCCAGGCGTTCCTCGACGCGGTAGCGGGTGACCGCGTCCACGCCCGCTGTCCTGGCACCCCGGTTGCCGGACACCCGCTCCCAGGCCACCAACAGCGTGGCCCGGTCGCAGATCAAGTTGAATACGTCAGCGAACCGGCGATCCGGATCGCTCCTTGCCCATCGGTGCAGCTTGAGCTGATGATCGAGTACCCGCCGCTCGGCCGCGAAGATGCTCGGCCACGACTGCGGCGGCGCGTCGTTGTTCAACAACGTCCCTCCCCGACAGCACCCCTGCTGCCATCACGCTGTCGCCCTTTCCCATGCGGACGGCTTTCCCGTCCTCGGAGTACTACGGCGACTCCGCCACGACCCGGCATCATCGGCGAGCGTCGCGCCTGCCCGCCGCCCGGCCGGCTGCCGGGCGGGGAGGGCGATGCCAAGTCGCTTCCCACGTTCACTGAGGATCTCTGCGACGGCTTCGGTGCCCAGCTTTACCCCGGCGGCATCGCCACGGACCGCACATCGCAGTCTTGGTCCGGGCCTCCCGGCGCCCACGGGATAGAGGCGACAGGAGAGGAGAGGTCACCGGATAGAGAACTCTCCAGCACCGCGGCGCGGCCCATCCACCAGGTTCGGCAGGCCGCTGACGACTCACGGGGCTTCAACCACTGGTTCAGTTTCCTTACACCCATTCCGTCTTCGCTTGCGGGCACGGACCGTCTGGTGGTCTCGACCAAGCCCTACTAGCAACACGGCCCCTTCCGGAGCCGATGACAGTGCATCGGATCTTGAGGCGATCCGAACCGTTCCGTGTCGTCCCTGGTTCTTAGCAGGAGCTCCCAGGTCACCCGGAGTGTTATGGTCTAGTCTCTGGACGGAGGTCGTCATGCATAAGTTGGTGGTCCTATATTCCAAGCCCGCCGACCCTGACCACTTCCGCGACTACTACGTGACCAACCACCTTCCACTGGTCATGAATCTGCCCGGCCTGCTTGCGTGGCGCTACAGCTTCGACGTGGCGGCGACCAAGGGAGAAGCGCCGTATTTCGCGGTCTTCGAAGGCGACTTCGCTGACGCCGCCGCCATGGCCGCGGCGCGGGCGTCGCCGCAAGGCCAGCGGGTGGCCGCCGATGTCGCCAACTACGCCACCGGCGGTGCGGTCATCATCCACTATCCGGTGCAGGACGGCACCGGCTGAGGCAGGACGGTACGCTCCGGGACGCGTTCGGTCGGCCGTTGCGGCCAGGTCCGGCTATCGGCGGAACGTCGTTCGCGGTTGCCGGTTCGTTGAGCGTCAAAGGTGGGCCGATGTCCTGGCCGGATGTCACGGTGGTTGATGCAGGCGTGCGGCGCGACGGCCGGGGCGGCAGCCCCATGGCCGTCACCGACGACGACCCGGCGGCGACGGACGCGGACCGGCGTGCGGTCGCTGCTGCGGCCGGCACCTCGCACGCGGCGTTCCTCGGCCCGGGGCGGACGCCGGACGGTGGCTGGCCGGTCCGATTCTTCACCGCCACCGTCGAACTGTCCGGCTGCGGCCACGGCACCGTTGCCGCGCAGGCCGTCCGGTTGACCCGCACCGCGCTGGGCGAGCTGAACGACCGCCAACACACCAGCGGGCGCACGTTCGACACCGTCGCGATCCGCCGCCCCGCCGGCATCGAGGTGTGATTCGACCAGGGCCTCGTCGCGCTGCGTCACCCGGCACCGGACGAGCGCGCCGCGATCGTCGCCGCGCTCGGGCTCACCGCGGACGATCCGCATCCGACCGACGCGCCACGGATCGCCGCGCCCGGCGCACCACGACCCGGGTCGGCGGGTTAGCGGTGGTCCGCGACGGACACCGAGGCGACAACTAGACCGTCCTCTTCTGCGATCCGCGCATGGGGCCGGGGCTGTCCGCTGCGGTCAAGCGTTGGCACCCGGTGGCGGCCGTAAGAAGCAACGGGCCCGCGGCATCGAATTCAATGCCGCCCTGCGCCAACTCGCCAACCGGCTCGTCGGCATCCTGCACGGCTGTATCAAGACCGGCACGATGTACGACGAGGCGACCGCCTGGTCGGATCGGGGCCACGTACTCGCAGCTTGATGCCCCGGCTCATGGGGTCAACGGTTCCAGACAGCCGACTTCGAAGCTGTCCGCCACTACGACCGCCGTGACGTCACCTGTGTCGTCGCGTCCCACCCAGACCGGGTAGACGCCGTCTCCGCCCAACATGAAGGTGACCAGCTCGGCCCCGGTAGCGTCGTCGGTCACCTTGCTGTAGCCGTCTTCGGTGTCGTGGACGCCTTCGCCGCCGCCGGAGGTGAGGGCCCGCATGTAGCGGCGGCCCAGTTCGGTTCGCGCGGTGGAGTCGACGAAACAGCCCGTGGCGGAGTCGACGCCGAAGCCGAAGTACTGCCCGTCACGCAGCAGCCTCACGTCCTTGCCTGGCGGGACTGCCATCGTCCACCGGGTAGTCGGCTCCTGGCTCACCAGCAGACGCACGGCATACGTGTCGCGGGCGGTGAAGCGGTCGCCGAACATTTCGTCCTCGTAGCTGGCGCCGGTTTCCTGCACCGGGTAGACACCGGGCGGAACTTCGATCACCAGCAGGTCACCCTCCGTGCCGGTGGGCAGGTACGAGGGGTCGCAGACCACCAGCTGCCCTGTCGGCACGGCGATCTCGGTCACCGTTCTCACCGGCTCGATGGTGAGCGGCTCCGACCGATGCGGATGCGTGAACTTGAAGTTGGGGGTGAACAACTCCTCGGGCCAGGGCGCGGCCGCCGGCACCGGCGGCCGCCAGCCGAAAGGCTCCGCAGCACCAGTCGCCGGCCGCATTGCGATGTCCGCAGTCTCCTCCACGAGCTTGAACGTTCCCTGTAGCCCGAACTGGGGTGCCGCCAACAGGCTTTCCCAGCGCCCGAATTCCGGGACCGGCAGCCACCACTGGTCACACGGCAGGTCGACCAGCGTATGCCTCGATCCGCCGCGCCGCCCGCGTGGGTACACGCCCTGACTGTTCTTCCCGTCCGGGTACAGATCGATGGTCCGCCTCAATGCCTCGTCCGAGAGCTCAGGGAGATCCGCCTGCTCGTATCGCCACTCGCCCAGGTGACGCAGGAACAGCCGGCTCGGCTCCAGCCTGCGTAGGTCGGCTTCGAACACGCGGCGGCCCAAGCCGTCGAACCGCCACAGACCCAGGTAGTGCTCACTCCAGGCGACATGCAGCACAGCAACGGGGAGCTCGTGCCCAGGGATCGACTGGTCAGCTGCACGCGCCGACCCCGCTGCAGTGGGACTCCACTCCGCCCGCGCCGTCGGCACCGATCGTGACCGGAGCCAGGGCGCCGAGGACGACGCCCCTCCTCGCCGCACCCAATCATGGCTCCCCAAAGACAGTAGGCCGCCCCGAAGGTCGCCTGCCTTCCGGCCGTCGGAAGCGAGGCGGCGCAGGTACTACTGGACGGATCGTCCATCGAGGGGAAGTGTCA